>NZ_JAKRFX010000008.1:0-244624 GCF_022347825.1 Pseudoalteromonas sp. OF7H-1
TCAACTGCTTGTAACTCATGGTAACTACTCTTGTTTTTTGGCGATTACAGAGTACCACCAACAGGCAGTTGATCTCTCCTCACCGATTAACCATGAGTGGTGCACTTATTATCTGAATTCGGGTATCCACTCCTCGCCCAAAGTAGCCTGCCACATTAAAGATAAACTCGTCCGTTAGTACGATAAATCAGATATGAAATACTAGCGTTAAATCAACTAAAGTAGTGCCCTAACGAATAAAGCAATTTGTCTTTTGGCACATTTCCATGCTTTTTTCTAAATTTATCAATTACTTTTGCAGCGTAGCGATAGGTTATTCCAATATGATCTTCAATTTGCTTCATCGGTTTCCCCGAAACCAAGTATCGCATCACTTGACGCTCTGTATCGCTCATTTTTATATAATTGTCGTATAATTCAGCGACCAAGTTTGGATCTGAGAAAATTTTGCTGTTCAACGCTGAGCAAAATAATCCGATTTGTTCTTCATTTACCTGTACGAGGTGATTAAAGTCTTTATCACTTAAATTGCTATACAAAGTAACACAAGCGTAGCCTCTGTGGTCGCACATGAGAGGGACGACAAAACCGTTATTGAGACCAAATTCGTTTTTTGCATGGGTCAAGGTAGCAACTTGTAACTCTGTGGGGTTGAAACCATGTAGGTCCCGCCACCAGTTTATTGGATCTCGATGACCAGCAAGTATTTTAGCTACGAAGATATCTGTCTCAGGCTTAAAAATTTCATTTTCTTGATAGTACTTTAAATAATCCAGAGGGGCGTTTTCGGTGGCTAGTATGATAGGCATTTGGTTCAAGTGTTTAACAAATTCATGGCTTGGCAAAAAACCATAAATTGCGCTATCAAATCCGATATGTGAGATGGCACGATAAAAACTTGCAGTGTATTCTGCTTGATTCGAAGCATTCAACAAATCGACTAGATCTTGATAGCGCATTTTTATTTTCCTACTTTTTAGCTACGATTAAATTCATTGCACCATGAAAGTGAGTGCAATCTCTGTTTGTTACAGACAGTCCAGCTTGTTCTAGCCAACCTTCAACTTTATCTAAAGTATAAAACGAATGTTGGTATTGTGTGACAAATTGTAAATTCAATCTCTTAAAGTCTGCAACAGCAGGATTGCCACTAAATTGCGATTCATACAATTCAATCATCATTTCCATGTGAGATTTTGTCATGTTTTCATTGGGGTTTGCGATAATTAACAGACCACCCGGAGCAAGTAAGTTATAGCAGTGTTTAAAAACCAAAGACGGATTATCCATCGCGTAAACACTGTTTATTAATGTAATCACGTCGTATTGATGCGTATTAACAAACTCTTCTAGTTGGACATGAAATGCTTGAAATCGCTGTGGTTCTTTCAGTCTCTGCAGATTGGCGTTGGCTTTTTGCACCATATCAAGAGACGTATCTACACCGTGATAAGTAGAAACTTCACCATTGACAAAAGCGGCTAAGTTTCCATTTCCACATCCAGCATCCAGAACAACTCCTGACAACAGCGGAGAAATTGTATTATAAAGTTCAACTTGTGGTGGAGTAATAATAGAGTCAAATGCACTACTATATTCATCCCAATGAGATTTATTCATAATTTCCCTTTTAATTAGACTATCACTCTTATTAAAGCAAGATGATAAGTTTCGATTTAGGAAGCGAAGCCCCCTTTGCTTTATTTCTTTCGTTTCAACAACTAGAGCAGATATTTTTCTATCAACCCCAATATCATAGTTGCAATCATTTTTAATCAGTATAGCGTTAAATAACTTTTTATAAAAATCAACATTCCCTCTCAGGATAAAAAACAACCGCTCATAACCCATCTGTTGTGCTTTATCTAATAACAGGCCATAAACCACTCTGGTAATTGCGACATCTTTACTCGATATACTAAGCTGGCCGACAACTGCATCCTTTTTAGGGTCAAAACCATCACTTAATGATGCCCTTACTTCTTTCCAAACATCCTCATCTTCATACGCGCTGCTCAGTCCAAAAGTGGCTATTGGATTATGTGGAACTTGGCTTATATCACTAAGTAGGTATAGAGAAATACCTTTACCTAAGATTTTATCTTTAGTAACTCTGATAGCTGGAAAGTTTTCCACATAGTTTTCTTTCAACGTTTTAACTGCGACATCAATATTATTTAAATTACATGCTTCTATTTTAAAAGACATAGTAAATTCCTCTCATTCTGTTTTTAAAGGAGAGGTAAAATCTGTCTGCAGCCAGAGTTCACCTTACATCAGGCGTTTGCTTGTTTGCCCGATAGACATAAGGTTAAGGCGATAATGGCAGATGCCAGAGGCCGATATTTGGAAAATCCAAAAACCAATAAGCCATTTAATATCAATTAGTTAATGTATTAGGAAGGAAATAGGAAATAGATTGGAAGTAAAGAAAGGTGCTACTTGTAGCACTTGATATAAAAGGATCTCAAACTAGCTCTGTATTTTTACAAACGTCAGTTACAGACAACCCTCTGCCAGCTCTTTAGTCAGCAATCGTTTTGCTTGAAAGTTTTGCAGGTAAATATTGTAGTTCGATGTAATGGTTGAACTTAAACACCTTAAGCTGAAGGCTCGTGGTATTTGAGGGTGTCTCAATGAGCTATCGCTAACTCATCGAATAATGAACAAAAGTTCTCTCGATTTTCACTTCTGTTGATGGGGAGTATGCAGCAGCGCTGAGTGCGCTGCCCATTGGCTTAGTTGAAAGTTAGCCCAATAAACAAGCAACTCAGATTAGATAACACTTCCATTGTTATTTGCTTTCACTTCAAGTTTTACTACCTCACCTAACTCCTCAAGCCACTTAGGCGAGTTAGAAATTCTGGAACTCAAGTAGTCAAGTAACTGAGCTTTCATCACAGTTGTTGCTTCATATTGAGTATGAAACTGTTGTTTTTTCAGCGCTTCAAGGTGGGCGTCCAATGCATTTCTCAAAACATTAGGGTCCAAATCTAAAGCTTCATTAAACAGAACAATGTATTTTTCTCTCGCTCTTTGAATATTATCTTGAGTATCACGGTAATTCTTGACCAAGTTAGCCTTTGGGTTCTCTTTGGTTGACAAATAGTTACCAAGGATCTCAAGCTGTTTCAAATCATTCGAAAGGTCCGCTGCAAGAGCTGAAAGGTTACTTACCAAAAGGCTGCTTTTTTCCACTAAGTCTTTGTTTACTCCAGCTTCGACAATCATCACGATATGTGACGGCTGCCCTTTCACATTTTTCAGCTTAATGTAAAACATTTCATTGTTTTCATAGACATCAGAGTCAGGAATAATTGGAATATTTATTGATTTTTGCACTTCACCAGGCTGGAACTGTAAAGCAATATCAAGGGCTCGATAGTCCTCAGCTGCTTTTGCAGTACCATCTTCTGTTATTAACTCAATCTGTTGTACTAAATCAATGTTGGCTGTTCGATGAAGAGTAACTTCCACGACAGCACTAGACTCTTGAACTTCAGTCTTCACACCAGAAAAAGTAATATTTTCATATTCTTTAGGAAAGAAATATGGATAAGACAGCGCTGCTAATGTTGATAAACAAAGTACCCAACAAAAGGAAGTAACAAACGAAAAATGCCAACGTGCAAACAGTAATGGCTGAGCACAAACACCACACTTGTTGGCATATGATTTAGTAAATAACTTATGCGCCCGAGCATTACTACAGTGTTCTATATTGCTGCAATAATATTGTGCTTTTATTGGTTTAATCGACATCTACATTACTCAAAGTATCATATCTATTTCTTGTGCTAGTGATTCAAGCTCACTCTCTAGCTGGTTTAGCATTTGCTGTTGTCGTGATTCGCTTGCCGCTTCTTGAAATTGTCTCAAGACCTCCTCTCGACTCAGGCCGAGCCATGGGTAACGTGTTTTCAACTGGCTAATTTTTGTCTGATTAATACGCTCAAGACCTTTGTATGTTTCTATCTTACCCAGCAACGCATCATGGCTTGCAATTAAAGCGTTTAACTTCTCACTTTGTATTACTATCAACTGCGTTAGTTGTACCTTGTCACTTTCAAGCTCTTGATTTTCTTCTTCAATCGCATTCATTTGAGCTTCGATATCCACTACCCTTCGGTTTAGCTGTGCCTGTCGTTGCTTTGCTTTTTCTTCGCTCCATCCATACAACCCACCAGTTGTTGGATCACCTGTCGTCTCACAACCTGATAGCAAAGACAAAAACAAGCAATATATAACCCGCTTCAGCATTAGTATAATTTCCGTCTATCTAATGAAGCTAGCTGGGCTTGCATGAGTTCTAGCTCGTTCTTTTCAGCAAGAAGTTGTTGAATAACCGTTTCACTATGTGAGGCTAATTGTACAGAAACTGTTTCTCTTTCTTGTGCCAGCACATCCTTTTGGTACTGAATTTCTTCAGTCAATATCTCGACTAACTTAGCTGACTTGGAAACCGCTTTAGACAAGCTATCTTTTTGCGTTTCTAAGCCACTATACTCAGCACTGCGTTTTTGAGACTCTGCCTCAATGCTTTCTAACTGCGCGGTATAACCTTCTATTTCCAAATGAATTTTTTCTCTTTCATTTTTTGCTGCGATAAGTTTCTCTTGTGCCCCTTTAATCACATCTTGCATATATAACTCAGTATTAGCGTAATCCTGCTTCTTCTTAACCACACTCTTGGCATAAAGATCACCGGCAACAGCACCAATCAATGCACCAATCATAGCGGCTTGCTTATTGTCACCTAACACCAAACCAAGCGCACCACCAATGAGTGCACCTGTCGATGCACCCTCAGCTCGAGTTTTAGTGTCGTCAGTCATTGCACACCCGGATAGCAAAGCTGTCATGATTGAAGCAGCAACAAGGTTTTTTCTACTTTTCATCGTTCGTTTCCCACTGGTTATTGGATTTAGTAAGTACATCAGCTAATTCTTCGATATCGCTCGAGGCATGGCTGTTAGGGGCAGGCAGTAGCTCTTCTATGGTCGACTCTTTAGTATTTAAATGACGGTAATCATTTTCGATACGCTCTTTTTCTTCTAGTAAGTCCTCAAAATCATCGCTGTCGCGCAGGAAACTCAACCTTCTTTCTGTAACTTCGTCTGCCAGCTTTTGCTTTTCGTCTTTGCTTTGTTTTAAATCAACTAAACGCTGCTCTAAACGCATACTATCGACATCGGCAATTGATTTGAGCTTACGATCTCTACTATCAAGCTGCGCTTGGATCAGGCTTTCGTCTTTAATTTCTAGTCTTTCAATCAGTAGATCCATTCCTCGACTGCGCCTCAACAGAGCCGATACCTCACTGAGTAATTCATCTTGTAACTTTGCGTTATATTCACGTTTGTTTACCCAAAGCGTAATGGAAGGGATAAGTAATGTTGATGCCTTGAAAAGCCTAATAACTTCCTGTTTTATATCTTCTAGTTCATTCTCAATCGCCAATTTTTTACAGACTCTATCGTCATTCCCTTTAAGGGCTGTGTTAGTATGACGCTCAGGAGAATCGATTCGGTAACCAAAATCCCATTTTTCAAACGTTTCCCAACTATGTTCACCACCGGCATCACTGACGACTAGACCGAGCACTTCAAATGCGCCACTGAATGAATACTCGGCACCAATCCCGTCTTGTCCACCAAAAAAATGCTTAAATTGGATTGGTATTTTTTTACCTCTTAGCTCTTCAAGCCTCATGGCATCTTCAGATTCAACTGCCATAAGTGACTTAATACTTACCACCAAGCCATGTTGTTCACTTAATCGTTTGCCAATCTCATCTTCAAGTTGAGGCCGGATTAATTCTTCAAACTGACTTAATGCTTTGTAATGATTAAACTTGTCATTCAACATCACTTCTTTGCAAATGTCGTGTACTAATACTTTTATTCTGTCGAGAATTTGTGCTTGCGTTATCGCTAACAAATCAATCTGATTGTCGTTTTCACTACTTGCAAATAAGTGACGGTATTTTTCAAACTCTCCTTCTTTCGCCTTAACTTCCATGCGAATATTTAACCGTACACGGCTACCAAACATCCCCGTTTTAAATGCGCCATCTTCTTTATCAAACGTGAGCATCAACCCATTCAATAACCTCAGCGGAGCAATGTTTGGTAATGTATGAAATGAGTTAAGTTCATAACCAATTGCAGTAGCTTGTTGCTTAACACTATTTTTAACCTGATCGGAGATAGAGACGTCTTGACTCGTTGCCGTTTTGAAGTTGCTCAGCAAATCCATTTCAGATTTGCCCAAAATATGCTGACGGATTGCTCTATCAATACCCGCTTTCATGTGTGCTACCACCCCCTCGATATCGCTAATTTCAGACTTGCGATAGGCTTGGTAGTTATTCAATGTCATTTGACATTCGGACGTTACTTCTAAGCCCGTTTCTTTAATCTTGGTACTATATTTAAATTCGGCATATCGCTCTGGTGCGTTACGCAGTGTGAAGCCAATATTAAAATCCATTCCTTTTAATTCTTGCTGCATTTGCTCGCACACCGACGTGTTTAATTCACTGCTTTCTCCACGCTGTAGCTCTAGCTGATAAAACTCATCTAATAAGTTGCTATTTTGTGAGTCCAAGCATTTCTTATACATTTTCGACATGCAGTGATGCAGGTGCTTATCTATTAAATTAAATAATCCTTTTTCCGGCGTGCCGGACATACTTAAGATTTCGACTAACTTATGCGCTTCAGTTTGATCTGTAATTTTAAGCTGAAAGGTAGCGTAAAACTCTAGTGCAATCTCACTTGCACCTTCATGCCATTCAAATGGAATTTTGCTAATGACGATTGGTTTTGTATGAGATTTAACAAAGAAATATTCATAATGTTTCTTATTAAATAAATCAGATAGCAAACCTTGCTTGGTTACGATTTGGTTGGTTTTCTTATTCCAAGTGACAACAAACCCCTCTCCATGAACTCTCGGATTGTGAAAGTTAGTATCGACTTTTCTGATTAAGTTGCTCAAATTAGAGATGCTTTCATGCATGGTAGGATTCTCTTCTAGGTTTTTTAAATTGTTTAATAGCTTCGCTTAACACGCCTTTTTTTAGCTTTAGTAGCATCCTCTGCTCTTTATCTGATCTACAATTTCTGTACTGATCTATCGCCTTGTCTCGCTGAATTCTTAAATCCGCTTTAATTTGCTCGTACTGTTTTCTGGTGCAAGTAATGGCAAACAATTGATTCAATCGTTTGAATTTTTCATCCAACTCCGTAAGCATCATGTCGTAATGCTCATATTCGCTTTCATCGGAGACATATTGCGTTTGGATCAGCGTTTGTTTTATATAAATTGATGCAGTTAAAAATGCAGTGATATTTCTCTTCTTTAGGCTTTCATTCAAACTAGGCATCGCTAGCAGTTGGTAAATTAACTCTTCCGCCCCCTCTTCAAACATTAACGTAATCAAGTAAAAGGTGGCCTTATCATCAAGTTGATTATTTCCCTCTAACACACGATGCATAAGGCTAAAAACAAAAATTCTTACAATCATTAAAGTTAAAACACACTTTTCACTATCGGAAGGTATATTTTTTAGTATTTTTAATAAGTGAGATGCATCTGCATATAGATAGCCAGAAAAATAGTAACGAAGCACTGCAAATCCAGGGCGCATATTATTATCATAAAACCCAAGTTCAGAGTTTTTAGAAAACACATACTCCAATGACAAAACTTCAGATTCACTTTCAAACTCAATTGAATAAGCTAGAGTATTAAATAAAAAATAGAGGTGATTTTTGAAGTCATACACCTTCGATTTAAGATTATTTTCAAAGGTTGACTTAAACTCTGGAACCCAATTATCAATATGAATTTCTAAGTCTGATATAGATATTAGACCTTTCTCTTTTTCTTCCACTTGCCATAGTAGTTGACAAATAAATTCATCGATGGCCAACTTGAATCTATCTTGATAAGAAAGCGCCCTAACAAACGAAATAAAATGAATTATTTTTGAATTTTGGCACTGACGATATCGCTCAAAAACTTTTAATAGGTAATCACTATTAATAGTAATTACCCCAACTTCAGAAAGCTTTAAGTAGAAGTAGGCAAGGTCTGAAAAAAGCGCATCTATATCAAGGAGTTCATTTGTTATATCCTGATCAAAAATGACTTCTTCAATAATTGCAGAGAGTACGGCTAGTTGGAATGGGTTGTTTGTAAGCAACTTTTCTCGATATACGCTCGCTTGCTTAATCGAGCTTAGCCGGATACAACAAGTACCTAAACCCGACGGTGATGTGAGCTCAAGCCCAGCTAATTTCAAAAATGCATCAGGATCTTGCTGCCAACGAGCATAAGCATGAGTTAACGCTTCTTCTCCTTCTCCCACTTCTTTAGCTTGATCTAATTTATGGTCAAATGCTTTAGCTATGACATTTTGAAACAACACCAGTGGCATGTTGTTAAACCAACAAGTTAGTGTAATAACTAAACAGTCCAACCAATCGTCGTTATCTAGTGCTGCTACAGGTAATGAGTCATGTGTAAAGTGAACTGCAGGCTGCCAATAACCAAGCATGGAACTTACAGAGTTGAAACGCAGGTATTCTTGGATCCTTCTAGGACAATCACTATCGCCTTTACTATCCAATACCATAAGCAGCGTCGCCTTACGTGCTTTTAGTTTAGACGTCAGTGCATTTAGATTTTCACGGGTTTCGATAAAGCGCTCGAAACTTTCTAAGTCTTCTACTGGCTGCCTAATAACATAAGCGTGTTGACTTTCTACGTAAGGAAATTTTGAATCTAAGTACTCAGTTATTCGACATGAATTATGACGTATGTAGTAAGATGATATGTCGGTGTGCTGTAAAGCAGCAGCGATAGCCTCTGAGAGATAAAAGGCATTCTCGTTATTTTTTTCAATAATCAGCCAGTTGTGACAAACGAGGAAATTGTTAAGTTCGGCTAACTTGATGTCATCTAAAATGACCTCATTACTCGCAATTTTTGGAAACGTTCTTAACTGAAGTGCTTCATACTTCAGTGGTTTCTTATCAGCATTTGAGAAATAGTTATTGACCTGAACATCTCTATTCCCTTGGATCACAGCTTCTTCAAACGTACTACTGTCAAATTGGCTTAGTTGCTGCGGAACATCATCATCATATGCATTGGTTTCGATGCCAATGCTTGAACCAACCTCTGCTTCCTTTGGATCAGCACTCATATAAAATCACTTTTAAAATTTTAAAAACGGGAGCAATTAAGCCTTAAGAGCTTCAAATAGCGAGTACTTCGCTATGAAAGATACAAGCTTCTTAACTAGCTTAAATTTACAGGGTCAAACCACCCCTTATCGGAATTTAAGGTTACCTTTAGTCTTTAGCACCAAAGTTAAGCGTAATGTCCCTATTACCAGTGATGACATTTGGTGCATTCGCCCCGCCGTTAAAGGTACACCCTTGAAACTGAGCATTGCTTTGCTGGCCATTTTGATTTGTAGGGTCTGAGTGGTGGTTGTTTTGTTGATTTTCTATTCGCTTTTGGTGGTATTCCAGCGCTTCTTCAGGCTCAATATTAAGCGCAGTCAATAGATTCTTTAGCTTACTTACCGTCGATGACGAGAGTGGCGCTAAACTGGCTAAGTAGCCTTCCGTCTTATAATTGCGAAGACTTCTATCACTCATGTAAGCACTGTCTGTAACTTGCTGTTCGGACAGTCCTTTTTGATTAATCTTCTCAACAATCAGCTGCCTTAAAGACTCTAATTGCACCTCATCCGCAAAGTTATAAACTTGTTCCATTTCGCGCTCCTTACCCTTAGGCATACCAAAAAATCTCATTTACCGGTCTAAAAAACCACATTTAGATTACATTTCTATACAATTAGAGCACAATTTTCAAATATAATTTCACTTTGTTACTCAAATATAAACAATGAAAGTAACCATCATTAGGTTACCTGCATCATTGTGAATTTTACGTAACCTTGCTCAACAAAATAAAAAAACGATTTAAAATCATTACAATAGAAATTAAGACCATGTTAAGCAACATCAAACACTCTCATCTAACAAGCAAGAGTTAGCACTGTTTACTAGTTCAAACAGGTGCGTCAAGGTAGAAATAACCACCCTTAACGGAGTTTTTAAAAGACAATAAAGTTAAGAAAAATTAACAAAAGGAGTTAAATATGAAATTTCTACCAATACTGAGTGTTATCGCTTTATCTAGTTACTCACTCAAATCAGAAGCTAACTTCACGCTACCTACTCATGACGCTATGACTAGCGCCCCTGTTAATGCCATCAATTATCAAACCTTTAGTAATACTGATGGCATTATTGGGTCAGGTGTTGATGTGTATAAAATCAGTTATAGCGGCGGGGCCGACGATTACGTGATAATTGTTAACTTAGATAGAGGCGGACACCCACTAATAATTAGCTCTGAAAAGCATTCTGTGACCAACTCCTGGATGATGGGAGGAAATTCAAACCAAGATAGTACCCCATATTATTACTTCAAAGCAGCCAGCGGATACGGATTTCATGATGCTTTAAAAGCGTTAGACACTGATCTGGCTCAATCATATGTCGGTTTCACTAACTTAAGTTACTTTGGCCCAGTTAGTTCAAACATAGGTGAAAAGAGAGGGATATTATTTCCTAGCCGCTCGCATTCAATTTGGATGGACGGAGGAGAATTAAAACATTCCTTTTATCATGAAGATTCTGGGTATTACGAGGATAGTATTGACAAAACTTGGGGCTACGCTCTTGATAATTTAGCTAAGCTTGAAATCGGTGGCGGTAAAGCATTTGTAGGGCGTGTTGATGAATTTGATGATGTCACTTCCTTCCAACCCAATGATTCAAGAGATTATTTTGCAGCATTGACTGACTTAGATAATGCAACATATCGGCGCAGTAATTTAGTATCTTACGCATATGCCTTTACTACCAATCATTTAAGTTCCATAAAAGGATACAACTGCAGCTTTGGAGGTGGTTATCCAAGAGGATTTGTCGGCACAGTTGATGCTGATAACAACCCAAGAAACAAGCATGAAAAGCTAGTCATTCTAGTAAGCCAGTGTCAAAATTATGGATACGCGAAGGATGTGCTAGAGATGTATGGACTCAATATGTCTAACGTGATGACTCTAGACAGTGGAGGTTCTTTAAAGTTGTATCTAAATGATTCGAATAGTAAGAAAATAGATTATGGCCGTACAATTCCTAATATACTTGCATTTTTTGAGGATTAACAAAGTAGCCACTCAATTGCTACTGTAAATAGAAAAATCGCTCACTACTCAAGTAGTTTTCGTGGATTTATTCAGATTCTACCGATGACTACTTGTTCCTGCTCACTTATACTCATAGCCTTCCCCCAAAGCGCAAGAGAAAATATACATCCTCGATGTGCTAGCCCAAAAGGCTTTCCATTTGTACTGCCCACAGCTCTTTAAACCAGAGAGAAAGCATGGATTGTATTAATTCGAGTTACCCAGCTCAATTAATCTCCACTAAGCTAAAACTGAATGAAGCATACGGTATAGCAACCATTCGTTCAAACAGGCCTTTCACATTAAAACTCACCATAAATTCAGTTTTCATTCCGTTTAGATTCCTATCATTTCCTTCAAAATCAATAAATTAAATGCAAATCTATAAACACCAAAACAAACCAGATGAGGTGAATATGAAAAAGCTTATTGAAATTTTTATGAAAACAAATCAAGAAAGACAGATAGGAGAATCAAAAATGACTAAAACTACATTGTTAAGAAATGGTTTCTGCCAATATTCTTTGCCAAATTTCAACGTTGGTTCACTACAAGATATTGAGTTGTTACTGAAACAGGTGGAACCTGAATTAGGCTTAGACACTTATATTCCATCCGGCCAAAATGCAAGAGGTATCGTGCGTTATACCGTCAAGGACGCTAACACATACCTTATCAATCCCGAGGATAGACAAGGAGGTCAATATTATGTTTACGGCTTATCTCAACAACTAAACCCGGACGCAGGGGGTAAACAAAGGTGGTTCAAAGCAATAACACATTGCACTGACGGTACATTGATTTGCAACCACCCAGTGATCACAGCGCTGACTGAATTTTTGATCCAACATTCAATTTCGGCACCGTCGTACCATGTTGAGCATCAGTTTATTGGCTATTATCCGACACCTTACGCGGATTGCTTGGTAACCCCAAATACGCTTCATTTCGACGGGTTAAGTCATCAAACAATTACCTCAATCCTTACGCTGGCCAGAGAGAATGTATCAGGCGGGGAGTTTGTGATAGCTGACGGTGTCGCGGTAAACACCCCTATAGATAATGTTAGTACCCAAGATCTTCGGCTCTTTACTGAATTACCTGTGGGGTCAGGAGTGATTATGGACGAGTGTCAACGTGGTACTTCCCGCCCACTTTGCCATAGTGCAATGGCGACAAGAATGGAGAATGCGCAACAAAATACCGTCTCTAAACGAATAATCTTAGTCTCAGAAGTCACGCCTATTTGGCACTAGAAATTCAAAGGGCTCTTTTATAGAGCCCTTTTCAATATAGCTGATTGTAGAGGATAGCTTTTCTATAGCTCGAGTATTACGCCGCAACCCGTCCTTTATGGATCAATCGCTCACATAGCGCCTGCCACTCATCGGTTTGTTTTTTGCCTTCAATTCGGCGACCAAACAGCGTTAATACAGTCTCGCGATTGGCATCAAAAAACTCAATAGAGGTAACCACAGTATTGCCGTTATCCGTGGGTTTTCTGACCACGAACGCACGGGTTAGGTCGTCTGCTTTTATATGCAGGTTAAACTCAGGATCTAATACGTTAAACCAAGGGCCAACTTGTTTGAGGTTTTCAACCTTTCCAGAGAAGATCTGTACCGCACCTGGATTGCCAACGAATACCATAATCTCTTGCTTAAACATGTTTGCTTGCTGAAATATATCTGCAAGGTCAAAGCTTTGTAGCTCAAAGCTCCATGGTGAGCCAACGATTTCAAGGGCCTGCAAGCGTTCAAGGTTGTATGTCTCTAAAAGCTTTGGAAAATGATGGACATCATTTAACTCGCCCCACTGCGACCTAAAATCATCTAGCTGCGCAGTACTCAAGTCCTTAATATTAGTATCTAGGACTTCAAAAGGCGTTACATCCAACTCGTGACTATGTGTTAGCTGGTAGCGTGCTTTAAGGTTCACAAACTCGTTAAAGTCGGCATCTGCTGTCATATATACCTTATGTACAGCCCGACCGTTTTCATCGAAAAATTGAAAACTAGTATGCTTATCCGTTTCAACAAGAAATACACTTTTCCATTTGTGCAAGAAAAGCCGCAGATCAATCCCTCCTGGATTGATGGCCACGGCACTAAGTTTGTTACTGTGCCCTGTAACATAGAGCTTTTCATACAAACCAGTTATCTCGCTCACCACAGAGCCATTTCTAGTCAAAGCCATCACTTTTCCAAGCTTTTTAAATCCTTTTAATAAATCCGCGATTTTATGCTCATCTAATCTGGTAACTCGAGACGTAACAGGCTCATCCAGCTGTGCGTTTAGCAACTCAGCTTCACTCACACCTAGCTGCATAGCCGCAACAATGGGCCTAATGTTAGGCTCTCCGATTAGTAGCATTTTATAATCTTGAATAAGTTGTTCCATATTTCCTCCACAAGGAACCTAGCTTAACCACCCATTTGGCAAAGAAAGAAGACAAGTTGTTGATTTACAGTGCTCACATATATAGACGCAACATCATCCGCTCAAACCACGTACCAACTTTGCAAATACCATGAAGCCCAAACCAAATGAAAATGAGAATTAATATCAAAACAATACTAGCAATTTATTTTGTCTAATGAAAGTCCACACAGATTAAAACATTTCTACTCAATCAAAAGCACTCGTGTTCGATCGAATATGCAGGCTGGCATGCCAACTCGCTTAACTCAGCTTCCAATTTTGAGGCAAGAGAATCTTGTCGATAACACCGCTACCGCGTCCTGCTATCGCCAAGGTACCTACATCCATGTAGGCAAGGCGAAAATTTTGCTATTTAGTTTTTCTAAATGAGAAATTTTTAACGCCGTAAGCGTCAGATTTGCTCCTTAAAATTGAGCAAGTATTAAGGCTAATTGGTACTAGTTACCTCCTAAATTGATGCGCCTTTTACCGGGCGCAAACACAAAATAGCAAGACTAAACAAGGTAATAGCAAGCAGCGTCATCGCAGCCACACCAAGGCTATAAGCAAAACCCGCGACGGCAGACCAGCTCGCTACACCAATGTGCATCATGCTCATAGCCAGTGAGATAAGCACACCGCGATGTGCAGGCGAAAGCTCTGAAATATATGCCTGTAATGCCGGAGCCCCGATACCGCCAGCCAATGCCCAAAGTGTCATCAAAAAGTATAACGGTATGAGAGAGGTACCTTGATACCAATAAAGACCGCTACTGGCGATGAGGCAAACGACCAATGATGCACGCATTACCTGCCGTCCACTTTCAAAATGGGTTGCGAGTTTTGGCATCATCAGGTTTCCAGCAACGCTCACTAAGCCTAATAAGGCATACAGTACACCAATAAACCACACTGACAGTGCTTGTGTATCTCGTAAATGCTGCCCCACCAAATTGAACAAACCAATACCACCACCTAAACCAATACACATGGTAAGTAACGCGCCAACAACACCGGGGATTTGCCATAGCTTGACCGATATCTTGGTGCCTTCTCCAGCTTTGTCATTTGGGATCGCACGGTGGTTTACGGTAAGTAATAATGCCACAACCCAAGTGGCGATCCCGAGCGCAACAAAAGCCGCTCGCCACGACATTAGATGCGTTAAAAACGCGCCAAACGCAGGACTTGAGATCATGCCAAGGGTTAAGCCTGCTTGCACCCAACCGATCCGCTTTAGCGCATCTTCACCAGAGCTTGCCGCGATGGCAAATGCAATCGGTAGCATGCCAGCACTGGCAATACCTGTGATCACACGAGCAAATAAGCCCCACTCAAATGAAGTGACCAGCCCTGTCGCGATAGAGGCACCACCAAAAACCACGATTGCAGGTAAGATGATAGCGCGGCGCCCTACTTTATCTGAGAGTGCCCCAAATAGCGGAGCCACAATCGCAAGGGCAACGCTGTAAGTGGTAATAAACAGCGTAACTCGTTCAGGCTTTACACCTAATTCGAGTCCAATAGGCTCAAGAATAGGCCCAAGCATCAGCTCATCGGCCCCAACTAAAAACGCAATAAAGGCGAGTAATAAAGTCAATAACATCTCATTACCCCTTTTTTGCGCAGCAAACGTTTACCTTGCAGGTGTTCAGCAAAGCAAAAGAAATAAAGCCAACATTAAGCTTGTGTTTGTATGAGTCTATACCTGACGTCATCAGGTCATTTAAAAGCAAATTCATTAAATTACATCCATAAAAAACGGGAGATCGGCTGTAATATCGACCTCCCGTTTCAAAAAATTTCGAAAACGTGTGCCACTGAATTTCGGGCACAAAAAAGCCGACGATGAAGTATCATCACCGGCTTCGTCTTTCCAATCATCAGATACACTGCCGCTGTCCACCTTTATTCAGGTAGTCGCCAATGTCTCTGATGAAGATTTAGAAAGTAAACTCCGAGCAACACTTCATCGTGTTAATGCGCGGAGCAAAGCCTTCTAACAAAATTCTTAAATAGGATGTAAAACATCGTGGAAAGATCCAAATTAAAATCGCGCGCTAATCTATACGATGTTGATTAAGTAGTCAATAATCCAAACTAAGATACATCAACACCACGGTGTACTACCCCTTATCCCTAAGCGCAAAGCGGTAAACACCTGCGATCAGCAAACAAATGGTTATAGGCAACCACAGCGCCTGAAAGTAAAACTTGTTATAAAGCCAAGCGCCTAACACGCCGCCTGCCACAAACCCTGAGATTATCAACACAAACAGTTTTGCTTTTCTGGTATCCAGTGGCTCGCCTCTACATAGCGCCCCAATCATTAGTCCTAGGTCGGTGAATATTCCTGTTACATGGGTTGTCCTCACCACAGCTCCACTGTACGTGGTGGCTAATGCGTTTTGTAGTCCACAAGCTGCAGAGGCAAAAAAGTGACCATAAAATGAGCCTTGCATCAGTAATACGAGAGACACGGTAAGCAAAATAGCTTCAAGTATCAGCGCGGTATCGTAATGTTTGCCAAGCCTTAACGTGGTGCCATGCAGCAAAAACCCCGCAAGTGCAGAGCCAAGCAAGAACGCGAGTAACACTCCAAATAAGTGCAGGGTTTCTTTAAGATTGTCACCTAAAAAACTGGTTCCGAGCATAGTCGCAGTGCCGGATAAGTGAGAAACGGATTGATGCTCGAAGCTAAGTAGGCCGATTGCATTCACAAATCCTGCGACGAGCGCCAATATAAAAGCGCCGATCTCAACCCATTTTGGTAACTTTGAGATCATCTCTTCGCCATAGGATGATCAGGGTTTAGCTGCAATAAGTCCCAGCGGTTGCCATAGAGATCTTCAAATACAGCAACCGTGCCATAATCTTGCTCTTGTGGCTCGCGAATAAACCGAATACCAATAGACTTCATACGCTCATAATCACGCCAGAAATCATCGGTATTTAAAAATAAAAATACCCGTCCACCAGCTTGATCACCAATAAACTTCTGCTGCTCTGGCGTAGAAGCTCTGGCAAGTAGTAACGCCGTACCATGAGAATTAGGCGGTGCCACCACCACCCAGCGTTTATTTTGCTCGGGTTGATAGGTGTCTTCTATTAATTCAAAACTTAGTTTATTGACGTAGAAGTCGATGGCTTCATCGTAGTCTTTAACGACGAGCGCAATATTGACAATATTTTGTTTCATGATGAGGGCAACCCATAGCCTCTTGCCATAAGTGCAGCAAGTAGCGGTAAAACTAAAAGTAACAGCATTTCTAGCCTTTTAATGACGATGATGCGCTGGGGCACAGACAAATTAGCTGCTGTTGTCTTACGGTGCTTCAATAAAAACACAGTCGGAATGATAGATAGTAAAGCGATTAACAAAAATAGTCCGACTTTGGCATGGAAAATCGGATTTTTAGTGTAGAACTCACTGGGCTTGCCAACTGCAAACCATAGCGTTAACCCTGCGCCAAGGGTTACAAGCGCACTGACACCATACAAACCATCAACTACCGCTAACCGCTTAATGCTCTGACTACTCATTGATTTGGAGAGTAGCACGTTTTCAATCGCGAGCGTTGATGCCAAAAATAAAATACCGATAAAATGAATATATCTAACGACTACCTCTTCCATGCTATGCCCCAATTGCTATTTTAGTATCGATAAAGTGTGTTGTTTTCTTCTAAAAAGTTCACCAAAGGCAAAAACAGAGGTTGCGGCAATTCATCAAGCGAAAACCACTGCCATTGTTTGCATTTATTTGGCTCTTTAACTTCTGCATCATGAGTATCGCACCTTGCCATGACAAACAAAGTGACATAATGTTTCTGCTCATCGGCAAAATAATCATTTGTAAAACCAAGCTTTTCAACGTTTACAACATCTAGCCCCGTTTCTTCATACACCTCTCTTATTGCGCATGCCTCAATGTCCTCTCCATACTCTAAATGGCCACCCGGCGTTGCCCAAGTATGTGCGCCATGAGCACCGATGCGCTCACCGAGCAAAATTTTATTATCATGCATTATGACCACGCCAACCCCGACGCGTACAACTTGATCCATCATTTTTCCTTTAGGGCCTGTTTACCTTTCAAATTTGTTTTTGCAGCAGTTTGATTGGTATTTATACAAGGCAGAGCCTGCGTAGCATAGTTGTTCTATGTGAGTCAGGCGAGAACACAGTAGAAATGCCAATCAAGCGCTGCCCTTTGGGTTCACCTGAGTGCGCTTTGTTCATTGTTGCTCAACTTTTACCTAGATTACTAGGCGGCAAGTCGAGCGTCGCGACCAAAACCCACTCAGGAGAACAAAAATCAAACAGCAAAGATCAACAGGCCCTAGTTGTTACTGCAAATATTGACTCGCTGAACTTATTATTCAGGATGATTTAAACACCTCGAGCTCAGCAAGTTTAGCTTCTAGTACCTTAGTGTTTTCATTTTCATGACGGAGCGTCATTTTTTCCGTACCTGACATCAACTCACTCCCCGGTAATGGGGCGTCATCAGCTCAGTGCTATTTCTTTCGCCCCGACATAAAAGGCAGAATAAGTAGAGAAAGGATACACAACCACATCGTTTCCAACTTTCGTTCCTTGTAAATTTTTAACTCGCAGTGTACCGCAAACCTTCACCTAAGTACTATCTTCACACTCCGACTTTTACGTTAAGCCCGCCAAGATTTCAAGCGCATGTTTTCTATCACTTAGCTCGTATAAATCGTTGGTAAAAATAAACTCATCGACCGCTAGCTCACGTTTAATCATACTGAGTTTATGATGGACCGTCGCGGGGCTTCCAACCACAGATAGGCCTAAAAAGCTGTCGACTTGCATTTGCTCTTGGGCATTCCACAGCCCCTCCATCGAATCAACGGGGGGTTTCAGCCATAACGCCTGACCTCGCATCAACGCTAGGATACGCTGTTTTGACGTGGTAGCTAAATACTGCGCTTGCTCGTCGGTATCGGCTGCAACTACCGGTAAGCCAAGCATTACATAAGGTTTATCTAACACCTTTGATGGTTGGAAATCGCGGCGATAAAGTGCGATAGCATCATGCACGAATCGTGGCGCAAAGTGACCCGCAAATGCATAAGGTAAACCTCGCTTTGCGGCGAGCTGGGCACTATAAAGACTCGAACCAAGCAACCAGATTGGTACCTTGGTGTTTTCACCCGGAATAGCACGCACCGAGGATTTACCATCATAAGGACCGAGTAAGGCTTGTAACTCAGCGACTTCATCGTCAAATTGTTCTGCACGTCTGTCATCGCGACGCAGTGCTCGGCTGGTAATCGGATCGCTGCCAGGCGCGCGCCCTAATCCCAAATCAATACGCCCCGGATAGAGGCTTTCTAAGGTGCCAAACTGCTCAGCGACGACTAACGGTGGATGGTTTGGCAACATCACGCCACCCGCCCCCACCCGAATATTGCGAGTATGTCCGGCAATATGCCCTATCAATACGGAGGTTGCTGCGCAGACAATGCCACGCATATTATGATGCTCAGCCATCCAAAAGCGTTTAAAGCCAAGTTCATCCGCTTTTTGCGCATAAGCCACGCTGTTAGCGAGGGTTTGTGAAACGGTATCTCGCTCTTTCATCGGGCTTAATTCGAGCAAAGAAAATGGCATGTTAGCAAGTGAAGTCATAACAATCCTTAACGGTTTGAGTTACACCATAGAGTAAGGGTTGCTACTTCTATTTCAATCCGAAATCCCGCACTACATTGTTGCTGATTCTCGACTGGTTATGAACAGTCAAGCCATTAGCCCAACGTTAAAAGGCCTGATTTCCATGGATCCACGTTTGCGTAACTTTGGTCGCTTTTATTTCTTCGAATGATATATTGAATAGATTTTGGTCTAACACAATAAAGTCAGCAAGCTTTCCAACCTCAAGACTTCCAACAATGTCTTCTTGTCGCATCGCGTACGCAGCATTTATTGTGTAGGCTGCGATTGCTTGTTCTAATGAGATTGCTTCAGGCTGTCGAGTAATTGCATTCGCGATACCGATAAAAGGATTAAGCGTACTCACATTCCAATCGCTGCTCAGCGTGAGCATCGCACCATTTTCACTTAGGCTTTTAATTGGAACCAAATGATCAGCCCGCTCGCGGCCTAACAGTGGTTGCATTTCTTGCCAATGATGCGGTTGAGTAAATTCTCCTGCGACTTGTGCATCAGCTATCACACTCAGCGCAGAAAACCTCTTGTAATCTTCAGGATCAACAACTTCTACATGTGTAAGGCGATGCCGAGCAGCTCCTTTAGAGGCTGCTTCAATAGCATTTAACGCTTCATGTATTCCTCTGTCGCCAATTGCATGAATGTTAAAGTCAAAGCCACTAGGCTCCAATGCTTTTATATATTTCTCTAATCGAGCTTGGGTAAAATAATTCACTCCACGGTTACCATCGAGCTCAAGCCAATCTACTTTATAAGGCTCTTTCATTGCCGCAGTGGTATTCACCAAAATACCATCCATGTAAAACTTTATTTGGTCGACTTTTAATAAGCTATTTGGCGTCGTATTATAAAACGATTTAAGCGCTCTAATTTGGCTTTCATCACTTGCTTCTGGATAAGCCCATAAGCCCAAGCTGACTCGCATCTTCAAAACACCATCCGCTTGTAGCTTTTGCCAAGTATCTAATTGGCCGCGTTGCCAATATACGCGAGCATCACTAATAGATGTTATTCCGTGGCTTAAAAGCATAGGCTGAGTATATTCAACAAAGCCATTATAGTTTTGGCTCTGCTCATCTCCTAAAGATTGCATTGCAAGATCCATAGCAATATTGCCCGCGTTGTCATACAAGATGCCATTCAGCTCTCCGGCATTATTTCGGCCAATAACCCCTCCTATCGGATCACGGCTGCTCGCATGTATGTTAGCCAACGAGAGGGCTTTGGAGTTTACCCACATTGAATGTGAAGTTTGCT
Organism: Pseudoalteromonas sp. OF7H-1; assembly: GCF_022347825.1. Lineage (NCBI taxonomy): Bacteria > Pseudomonadati > Pseudomonadota > Gammaproteobacteria > Alteromonadales > Pseudoalteromonadaceae > Pseudoalteromonas > Pseudoalteromonas sp. OF7H-1. Next base: position 20,657 of record NZ_JAKRFX010000008.1, read on the forward strand.
CCATGATAATGACTGGTCGGTCTGGGATTACCTCATCAATTAAAGCTTTAGGCGATATATCGAGATCAAGTAAGGTATCTATATTATGACCATAGCCGATTAACCAAGCTGCATCAGGGTTTTCGCTTGCAACTTGGTAAAGTGCATCCTGATAACCATCTATTGTGTCGTACTGCGCAGCTGTAAAATGCGTTGCATCTGACGCTGATTCCAATGGGTGGATATGGACATCATGAAGGCCTGGAAGTACCATCTTACCTCCTAAATCATACACATTTGTTTTTTTACCAATATAGGACTGAGCTCCTTTGTCATCACCTAAATAAACGATTTCGCCATCCTTGATCGCCATGGCTTGGGCCCAAGGCTTGGATTGTGTAACAGTGTAAATAGCAGCGTTACTAAACACTTTGTCTGCAAACTGGGGATCTGAAGGTTCTATTTGAGTTGTTAGCGTATTATTCTCTCCACACCCAGCTAATACACAGCTCAAAGCTATCGCGGTAAATGTGATCATCGTATCTCGCTTGTTCATATCGCTCTCCTAAAAGTCCTCCTAGTATAGCTATACTTAGGTAACCAAAAGGTAACCACCATTCTCATATTTTAGTCGCTAAAACATTTCAGGTTCGCTAGCATAGAGGAAGCAACAGACAAAACCGCGTTTTTATGATTATTTTATTGGTTGAAGATGATCGCCAGCTCGCTACCATCACCGCAAATTACCTCAATGATGAAGGCATTGAGGTTGATTATGCAGACAGCATTTCTAGCGCTAAAGTCATATCGTCAGAACAACAATATGATGCAATTGTACTGGACTTAGAACTACCAGACGGTTTCAGCTTTGAACTTGCCCGTGAGTTTTCAATAAGCCACAAACAAACTCCCATTCTCTTTCTAACCGCGCAGCACTGTATAGAGGCAAAGTTGCGTGCGTTTGAGCTTGGTGCACTTGACTATCTCACTAAGCCCTTCGAACTTGCCGAGCTTAGCGTAAGATTAAAACTACTTGGGCGAAAGCATCACCCCCAACCGAGTGAAATATTTCACCTTGATACCCTCACGGTGGACTTAAGTGCCCACATTGCAACTCGCGCGTTGAGGCCAATCACATTGTCACCACAACAATGGTGCTTATTGAAGCTTTTGATCCGGCACTCCCCTAACCCAGTATCAAAACACACTGTAATAGAACATGTCTGGCAACATGATGACGTTTCGCCTGATATGTATAAGTCACTTTTAAGTCGATTACGAAAAAACCTCAGTCAAGGTCATGAATTGGAGTTATTTCATACCATAAAAGGGGTTGGAGTCCTGCTGGATGCAAAATAGCACACTATCCTTAACAACATATCTCACTAATCGGTTAGTGGGGATATTTATAATTATTAGTCTCATTTTTTTCAGTACCACAATGGTGATTTATTGGTTTGGACTAGATGACACCGCAGAGTTTTACCTTTATGAGGATGCGCACGAGTTTCAAATACAACAGCAAGAAATTGATACTAGATTTCGAACAATGACTCAAACGCTTGGTAGCCTGAATGAACGCGAACAGAATAACTTTAATCATGGCGTTCCATGGGAACAACCGACCCTGATCAGTGAAAATGGCTTAGATACCTATTATCTTAAACTCCCCCCTCTACATAACACCCCTGCACTCTATGTGTTGCATCGTTTCGAACAGCATCAATCCCTAGATATAAAGCCTCTATTATTCACTGTAACTTCAATGATGCTCTGCGTTTTAGCCATAGTCATCTTTTTTGTTTTACGAAAAGTGAGGCAACAAACGCATTACTTTAGAACAAATATCGAGCAACTAGCGAGTCACCACACTATCATTTTTAGTGAATTAGCCCTTGCTCAACAAGCGATACTTGATGCGGTGACAGAACAAAAAAATGCAGTGAAGCGTGAATATGAATTTGCTAGTTTTTTAAGTCATGAGATCAGACAACCGCTCACGTTAATCGGACATCAATTAGCAAGGTTTGACCAACTTGATATGTTACCTCCACCCAGCCTATCGCTAATAGATGCGCTAAAACATGCTCAGCGCGATACGACTCAATTATGCGATACAATTCTGAATTTATGGCAACCGCAAGACTGCAATGTGTCCTCTAAAACGAAAATGAACCAAACGCTACTAGAGTGGGCAAACACCAGTGATGCAGATATTCAAGTTGAGCTTCTTGCTCCAGAACACTATTTACAACTAACTAAACCCGAATTAGCCTTGTTACTCAAACAAATAGAAACTAACTTTAATAAGTACGGTATTGCACCACTTAAAGTCACAGTTCATTCGCAGTATTTACAGTTTGAAAACGCCATCAATGAGGAGCTATTCCACCAGTCCAGTCACGGTATAGGGATGTTTATCATCAAAGCCATAGCTAAAAAAGCAAATTGGCAACTAACCTCTAGTCAGACTGAGTTTACGTTCAGTTTGAAGCTCACTAAACTATAAAAGTGACGCACTTAGCTGCTGAATCATGATAGCTCATCCAGCATTTGGCCAAGACAACTGTTACTACAGCGAATTTTTCGTACTTACAGGTGTTTCTAAGCTCGCTAGTTGCTTCTTTGCAGATTCGAGGTTAGGGTCAAGTACAATTGCCTGTTTTAAAATCGCCTTTGCACGTTTTAGTTGATTATCGGCAATCAGTGCCTCTGCGAAACTATCTAACCCATTGGCTGAACTAGGGAATGCTTCAACGTTTAGCTCAAATGCAGCAATAGCAGCGGCATTTTTCTCTTCTCCCAAAAGCGCATATCCCAAGTCATTCAACTGCGCTTCTGAAAAATCATAATTGTTATACCTATCGGCCTTGAGGCGATTATATTGACTTCTCGCCTCAGCAGGTTCCCCTTGGGTAAACATCTTATAAAGAACTGCTGAAATAGGTTGTTTCACTTGAGGGTATGGTTTCATCGCTAAAATGGCTTCTACCGCTTTTTCATTCTCATCAACAACGTCATCTTGACCATTATTTGTTAATAGAATAATAGTTCTATTATCATCCAATTGATGGCTGTAAATCGACTTAAAACCTCGCCAGTGGCCACTGTGGCCAAACTTGGGATGATCATAGGCATCAGCCTTTAACATGAATCCATAACCGTACTGTTTAGTGTTGTTGTCTAATGTTTTGGTCGGCTGCAGCGCTTGCAGCCAAGTTTCCTTCGAAATAAGTTTATTATTGCTTAACGCTAAGTGCCACTTATACAAGTCCTGAGTCGTTGAATAGATCCCGCCCATCCCCTCAACATCAAAGAAAGGAATTTGATCAAAGGCGCGCTTCTTATCATTTAAGTGACGACGAAACCCATATGCACGAGTTGTTATTTTCTTTTCCGTCAACTTGGTTCGACTAACTGTATAATGCATACCAAGGGGTGAAAATACTTGCTGTTGAAGAAACTGGCTATACGGCATTCTAGATACTGACTCAATGACTTTTGCAAGTACAACATAGCCAGTATTACTGTATTTAAATTGCTCACCCGGTTTAAACATTAATGCAGGTTGCTCACTCAGCAGCACACTCAATAAAAAACTTTGATCAAGGCTGGAGTCCACTTTTCCTTGACGATACAAGTCCGAGATATAAGGCATCATATCTGGCACACCAGAAGTGTGGTTTAATAGCTGATTGATTTTAATATCTTTATATGGAAAGTTAGGAATATATAAATAAACGGGATCTTCAAATTTCAGTTTGCCTTGCTCTTTAAGCATCATGATCGCGATAGCGGTAAACTGCTTTGAAATAGAACCAATATCAAACTGATGTTGAGTCCCTAGCAGCTCTTCACTAGCGTGACTAACCTCTCCCATCGTTCTTTGGAAAAGTATGGCGTCATTTTCTGCAACTAAGACACTGCCATTGCATAACTTTATTTGTTCGCAGTGTGTAAAGTAAGCTTCTAACAATTGTACTCGGTCATCTTCAAAGCTTTGCACATTCATACTATTCAACATTAATACGGTTGAAGTAATGGCAGACAAGACAAACTTTTTCATAATTAATCCTTGTTGTTTTTATACATGTTGAGTCAATCAACTTACACGCCAAAATATATAGCTATAAAAAACAATAGGTTAAATATAAATTCCTTCAACTATTACGTTGATGGTGTATCGAAAGTGGGACATTCTTATAAGACTTGTAGCACTTCCGGAACACCGCAAAATACACTTTACAAGCCTTCCAGACGGTGCGTAAGCGCAACATAGCAAGCACATAATAATCCACATAAAACCAGCTTTTGCCTGCTAGACTCATAAAAAACTGACTTGGAGCAACATCTTATGAGAGCCGCTATCCTGTTTATTTTATTTACTTTTAGTAGCCAGTTATTGGCAGAAACGGACACAGCTAAAATCAATAAACTGTTCGACAGCTACATGAGTAAATACAACCATTATCTGCAAACTGGTGATTTACCAACCAGTCCTCAACTGTACACAGATACGCTTATGTTAATGTCATCAAGTTCAAAGCCGAGCGTGATCACACAAACGCAAATGAATAAACAGGTGCAAGTATTCTTAACACGCCTGAAGGAAGAAGGTGTCAGTCACGTAAAGTGGAGCAAGGTCAGTATTCATTTTCTTGATAAAAATATTGCGTTAGTAAGCAACATTGCTGAGCGATACACCCAATCAGGCGCACTTTTTAATAAAGTAGGCGCAAGCTATTACGTCTATTTAGTTGATGGTGAATGGAAAATATCTGCGTTCGCTGTACATGATGCGAAAAACACTTTACTTTAATTGCATCTAAACTTTGGTGTTGTAGGCATGGAAAACTGGGATGACTTTCAATTACTGCTTGCATTAAAGCGTGCCAATACACTCAGAGGTGCGGCCAAAGTTCTAGGCGTAAACCACACGACGGTATCTCGTAGGCTACATGCTTTAAATCAACGCTTTAGTCTTGATATATGCATGCTTTCGCAAGGCAAAGTCTCGTTTTCTGAATTGGGACTGCAGCTGCTCAGTGCCGCTGAAAACATGGAAGCCTGCCTTGCCCCTCACTTAAGCCAAATTAACACTTCAGTTAAGCAGTTAAAACAACAAATAAACTTATCTATTCCCCCAGCGATTTTGCAGTTTGTCTTGTTAGACGAATTACATGAATTTCAGCAGAACAATCCTTTTCTCACACTGTCGATTAATACTACCTATGCACTTTCCGATCTAGAGAAATCAGAAGCCGATGTCGTGATCCGAGCTTCTCACGTTCCGGATGAGCACTTAGTTGGTCACCGGCTATTTCCGATTTCACTTGGTTACTTCATGCATAAAGACTATCTCGATAAACGCACGAGTGAAAGCGTTTCTTGGATAACCGCCGGCGTAGCAGAAAGACCGACTTGGCTACTTGATACGCCCTATCCAACCGCCCCAGTTTCTCTATCAATTGAAGATTTGGTGCTGCGTCATCAGGCTGCATCCGAAGGGCTTGGTATGATCAGAGGGGCGCACTATATTGCAAGGCATTTCCCTAATTTAATTGAATTTGCACCAGCGAGTGAGCACTATGCAGATTTATGGATCTTGACCCATCCAACAAAAAAATCCTTACCCAACGTCAAGCGGCTCATCAGCTTTTTACTTAAGACTATGCGCAGTAAACACATACTGATCGACTGCGCAAAATAACATTCGCCACGTTAGTTTAGAGCCTGTCCATTTTAATCAGCTAACCATTTATACATAATATAGCTATCAACCAAGCCCAATATCCTGTGTTTATATGCCTTGGGAATAGTGCCCACAATGGTAAAACCAAGCTTTTGCCATAATTTAATCGCCAGTTCATTGGTCGATACCACACTATTAAATTGCATGGCTTCGAACCCCAGCGCTAACGCTTGTTGCTGGGAATGTTCACACATCAGCCGTGCAATTCCTTTACCACGAGCCAAACTCGACACCATGTAACCACAGTTACATATGTGGCTACTCGGACCCATCGCATTTTGTCGCAAATAATAGCTGCCAAGTACTTGCCCATTTTCAACATATGCAAAAGCTTTGAGAGGCGTTTCGCACCAAAGTAAAAATGCCTGCTCCATACTCATATTTGAGTCAAATGCATACGTTTCTTGCGCTTGGATCACTTCTGAAAATGTTGGCCAAAATGACTCAAAATCATTCCGAGTTATCTCTCTTATCATCCCATTTCCTCTAAACGTCATACCTGATAGCAATTAACCCAATTCTTGAAAATATACTCATTCTACTAACCTCACACCACTTTTGTTTTAGGGAGCCTGAGACGAATACTTGTCGAATCGTTAGTTTTTCACGCTAATAGCTACTGACTTACCACTCCTGTAATGCACTGTAACTTTCTGTAATGTATTAAGCCTTTTTCAAAGCCTAGTATGAAACAGTATATTGATGAGAAACCACTCATCAAAAGGATATTTATCTTTCTTGTGAGGTTGTTATGTGTACTAGAGCTTTTAATAACTGGAATAGAGCATATTTGGCTACTGCCAGAAATATGGACTGGATGTTTATATTACCTACCAGCTTGTTTGTACTTGAAAAAGGACTAAAAAAATCGGGGCTTGAGCCTGTTTCGGAGCTAGAGGCAATAGCAAGTGAGAAAACTCGCAACCCACTTACGTGGACATCTTCCTATAGTAGTGTGGTCGCTATGGTTGGAGATGATTGCAGCGGCTGGGCAGCCTCCGATGGCATGAACTCTATGGGGCTTGTCGCAAATGTATTGTACGACTCAGGCGCGACGTACGGTAAATCAGCATGCAAAAGTAAAAAGCAGCTGAGCGTCCTGAGATGGTTGCAATATGTGTTAGATAAATTTGTACTCGTCAAGGAAGTCGTTGACGTATTCAGCAAACAAGAAATTCAGGTCGTTGGTGCAGAAGTACCTAACAGCGAAGGTAAAACCGCAGCATTGCATTTAATAGTGTCGGATATCAGTGGCGATTCAGCCATTATCGAAGTTGAGAATGGGGTTTTTAAGATCCATCACAGCGCTGACTATCGCGTAGTTACCAATGAACCAAGTTATGAAGATCAGCTAAGGATTAATGATTATTGGCTGTGGCAATGGAGTGATAAAAACAATCAGCCGAGCCATACGATCCCTGGCGGTCCATACTCAACCGATAGATTCGAGCGCGCTGCGTTTTATCTTAATCACTTAGATTTACCAAACGATGAGCATGATGCCCTTGCACAGGCTCGCTCGGTTGCTGCAAGTGCATCAGTACCCCTTGGCTATAATTTTACAAGCAGTGCCAGCCCAAATATATCTAATACCTTGTGGACAACCGTTGCAGCGCATAGGAGCCAAACCTATTACTTTTGCAATGCCCGCACGCCTCATGTTGCTTGGGTGGAATTGACAAACTTTAACTTTGAATCGCCAGTCAGTGCCTTCACACTGATAAGCGAAGAGCCATCTGGGGAGTACATCAATAGCACCAGAAATGGCAAGTTAAACAAGCATTTTGAACCAACCGAAGATCCGTTCAAAAAGTAAGATTAGCAGAGCTTCTGAGCCAAACACGCTATAGTTCGTTTTGGCTCAAAAGCACTTAATTTACCGCCATATTCACAGCCATCACTAACAACAGCACCGCAAATACCTTTTTAATCGTGGCAACAGGCAAGTGATGCGTGGCTTTAGCCCCCATTGGAGCGGTGAACCAAGACGTGCACACAATTCCTAACAGGGCTGGCAAATAAACAAATCCGGCGAAACCATCCGAAAGTGCAAAGTGCGCACTGCCCGAGCTAATGTAGCCAACGGAACCAAAGAGCGCGATAACAATGCCACATGCAGAAGCGCATCCTATGGCCTTTTTCATATCAACAGAGAAAAACGTCAACAGCGGTACCAAAAGCGCTCCACCGCCAATGCCTATCATGGCAGATAAACCACCGGTGATCGTCGTTAATACCGTAAGTATGCCTTTATTTGGCAGCTGCCTTTGGGTTGTGCTCTCATTTTTGCTGCTATAAAACATTTTTATTGCTATCAATACCACGCTTACTGCAAATACAATACGCACTGCGTTTTCGGGTAATAGCGCAGCCAAAAAACCACTGATAAGCGCGCCTAATGCAACGCCCGTCATTATCCACGGCGCTACATCCCAAGGTACATTGCCATTTTTATGATGCGCGATTGCCGATGAGGTAGAAGTAAATAAAATGGATGCCAGCGATGTCGCTACGGCGGCTATCACCACTTGCTCCGGTGGTAACATGTTAAAATACAGTAAAATACTGCTAAGCACCGGAACAATAACCAGCCCACCGCCAATACCTAACAACCCGGCTAAAAAGCCGACAACACTACCGAGTAGTGCACAATACACAAACAACAATATCAACTCACTCATTCCACTTATCTCTTCTTTTAATTGAGGCGCAATCACCTAAGTGAGCAATATCGGCGTTGCTTTTAGCCTTTCTGCCACCTAAGCGCTGGCGAGTATAACAACATAACGCTTTGCCATTGGTGCTTTTAACTTGGATAAGCCTTGAATATTCCTCACGTTTTACTTGAAACAAATGCAATTTAGACATTTAGCAGTCTAGACTCTCGGATTTCCAAAGGGTTTCACTCTACAATTGCTCATATTTCCTGCACATGTGACTCAATAAGCGGCATCTATTTTTGTAACTCATGAATCAGACTCATGTTTTATGTGAAATAAAACCGTTTTTCTTCATCTTGTGATCCACGTATAAATCTCACATCACTTAATGTTCGGCACTCTCACTGCGTCCCCGTGGATATCTGTTTATCGCTGTGAAACGTAATTGCCGAGCGCGTCAGCATTAGAATTGGATACCTGAAGAACATGAATAACGAGTTTACTTTCACTATTAAGAGCATTCGTCTTGACGAGAATTACCATCCGTCAAACAGCACGCGGATCACCACTAACTTTGCTAACTTGGCAAGAGGCGAAAGCCGCCAGCAAAACTTACGCAATGCCTTAAAGATGATTGATAATCGCTTTAACGCATTGGCTAACTGGGATAACCCAAAAGGCGACCGTTATTCTGTTGAGCTTGAGATAGTCTCAGTTGATATGGATATTGCAGGCAGTGGACAAACTTTCCCGTCAATTGAGGTGTTAAAAACCAATATTGTTGACCACAAAACCAATGAACGCATTGAGGGAATTGTTGGTAACAACTTCTCATCTTACGTACGTGACTATGATTTTAGCGTGCTATTGCTTGATCATAATAAAGATCAACCTAAATTCAGCATCCCAGCTAACTTTGGCGACTTACACGGTAAGCTATTTAAATACTTTGTCGATTCAGAAGCTTACAAGAGTCACTTTAGTAAGCCACCGGTGATTTGCCTAAGTGTATCGGATAACAAAATCTATCACCGCACTGAAAATCAGCACCCTGTGCTTGGCTTTGAATATCAGCCAAATGAGTCATCATTAACTGAGCAATATTTCAAAAAGATGGGCTTACAGGTGCGCTACTTTATGCCACCAAATAGCGTTGCACCTTTGGCTTTTTACTTCTTTGGTGACTTACTGAATGACTACACCAATCTGGAGTTGATCAGCACCATCAGCACTATGGAAACATTCCAAAAGATCTACCGCCCTGAGATTTACAACGCCAATGCGGTTGCAGGCAAGTGCTATCAGCCAAACTTGAAAAACCTAGATCACTCATTAACGCAGATTGTTTATGACCGCGAAGAGCGCAGCCAGTTGGCGATTGCACAAGGTCGATTTGCCGAAGAGCATTTTATCAAGCCTTACCAAACCGTGCTTGAACAGTGGTCTGCAAATTACGCTTTATAATCAACGGGAATATGGAACAGCATTTATTATGAAAACACTATTACCAACGTCTACTGCTGGCAGTTTACCTAAGCCCGCTTGGCTTGCTCAGCCAGAAACCCTGTGGTCACCTTGGAAACTAGAGGGCGACGAGCTTACTGATGGCAAAAACGATGCGCTACGTATTGCTTTGCAAGAGCAACAACTTGCAGGGATTGATATCGTGAGTGACGGCGAGCAAACCCGTCAACACTTTGTAACCACTTTTATTGAACACCTAAGCGGTGTGGACTTTGAGAAGCGTCAAACGGTAAAAATTCGCGACCGTTATGATGCCAGTGTTCCGACCGTGGTTGGCCCAGTATCTCGCCAAAAGCCAGTTTTTGTTGAAGATGCCAAATTTTTACGCAGCCAAACAGACAAACCTATCAAATGGGCATTGCCAGGTCCTATGACGATGATAGATACGCTGTATGATGACCACTACAAAAGCCGTGAAAAGCTAGCGTGGGAATTTGCGAAAATCCTTAACCAAGAAGCCAAAGAGCTGGAAGCCGCTGGAGTCGATATCATTCAATTCGACGAACCAGCGTTTAATGTATTTTTTGATGAGGTCAACGACTGGGGCATTGCGGCGCTTGAACGCGCTATTGAAGGACTCAAATGCGAAACCGCAGTGCATATCTGCTACGGCTACGGTATTAAAGCCAACACCGACTGGAAAAAAACCTTAGGCTCAGAATGGCGTCAATATGAAGAGGCGTTTCCTAAGCTACAAAAATCCAATATCGATATCATCTCTTTAGAGTGCCATAACTCTCACGTGCCCATCGACTTGTTAGCGTTGATCCGTGGTAAAAAAGTGATGGTTGGTGCGATTGATGTTGCAACCAACACTATCGAAACACCAGAAGAAGTTGCCAACACGCTACGTAAAGCCCTTGAGTTTGTTGACGCCGACAAACTCTACCCATGCACTAACTGCGGCATGGCGCCACTTTCTCGTGAAGTGGCAAGAGGTAAACTAGCCGCATTGAGCGCAGGGGCAGAACTTGTGCGCCAAGAGCTATTAGCCAAAAAATCAGCTTAATCAAGCTTGGTTAATCATAACGCTAGCAGCTAAATAAAACTTAAATTATGTGCCGCCTTCAAGGAATGATAGCGGCGCAGCTTTAGCGGCTTGCCATTATTGATGAACACTCATTTTTTCAGATAACTTACGCACAGATAACTTACGGACACTCACTTCAAACATCCGCAACTTTCATCCGATTTCACACAAAAAACGGCCACTCATTCCTATTCTATTTGACACATCGAGTTTTTATTTCGTTCTATCGCGTATTAGGTGACATTGAATTGCACCTGAATAACTATGTAGCCCTGAATAAAAATTATATAGAGGGTGGCATTATGCCTTTTGGATTGAAACGGACGCTCATTTGCACTTTACTGGCTTGCGCTGCATTGCCAACAGTCGCACAGACTGAGGTGGGATTACAGGCTAAAGACATTTTTGAGCTGGAATATGCAAACGACCCGCAAATATCACCAGATGGTACTCAGGTGGTATATGTGCGTAACAGCAATGATGTAATGAAGGATGCTAAGCGACAAAACCTGTGGCTGGTCGATACTAAGTCAGGCGCACAATCACCACTCTTTTCTGATGAAAACAATTACAGTCAACCTCGTTGGTCGCCAGATGGTAGCAAAATCGCCTTTGTGAGCAATGTATCCGGTAGCACACAAATTCATGTACATTATCTTACTCAAAACCGTACGGCACTACTTACACAGTTGCAATCTGGGATCAGTGGCTTAACTTGGTCACCAGATGGCAAATGGCTGGCTTTTAGCCAAAAGGTTGCTGAAAAGCCTGCGGTCATCGCCAAAATGCCAGAAAAACCAAAAGGCGCGAAGTGGTCCGACTCTGCCATTGTTATCGACAAAGCTTACTACCAAGCAGATGGCCGAGGTCTTATCAAACCCGGCTATCGTCAGATCTTCGTGTTACCGAGTGAAGGCGGCACTCCACGCCAATTAACCTCAGGTAATTACCACCATAGTGGGAAACTCGCGTGGCGAGCAGACGCACAGGCGATTGTGTTTTCAGCAAACCGCATTGCAGACTGGGAATACAAGCGCCTAGAGGGCGACTTATTCGAAGTTGATTTTAACCGTAATATCACCCAGCTTACATCTGCTCCTGGTCGTGAGTACGCACCTAGCTTTTCCGAAAATGGTAAACAGCTGGCTTACCTTAGTGCATCGAACGCGCTAAACCCTTACCGTAATAGCAAACTGAATATTATGGACTGGCAGGACAAAACCTCTCACATGATTGCCAAAGACTTCGACCGCTCAATCCAAGACCCAACTTGGATTGGCAGTGATAGACTGGCGATGACTTACGATGACCACGGCAAGCGAAAGCTCGCGAGCATCACCACAAAAGACAAAATTACCGACATCACAGATACGCTCTCAGGCACAACCCTTGGTCGTCCTTATCTAAGCGGTGAATTTAGTGCTAACTTTGATGGGGAAATTGCCTTTACGCAAGGGTCGAGTGAGCGCCCTGCAGACATCGCTATCACAACAAGAAAAGGCAAAGTAACGCAATTAACCCGCCTTAACGAAGACCTACTTGCACATAAAACTCTTGGTAAAGTGCATGAGATCACGTATAGCTCATCGTTCGACGGGGAAAAAATTCAGGGCTGGTATATTACGCCACCAAATTTTGACCCGAAAAAACAATATCCGTTACTACTAGAAATTCACGGTGGCCCACACTTAGCCTACGGCCCCCATTTCTCAGCAGAATTACAGCGTTATGCCGCTGAAGGTTATGTGGTATTTTACGACAATCACAGAGGCAGCAGCTCTTACGGCGAGCGCTTTGCAATGTTGCTCAAGTACAAATACAGCTCGAAAGAAGACTTTGCCGATCATAACTCAGGGGTAGACGCTATGCTTGAGAAAGGCTTTATCGACAAAGATAATCTGTTTATTGCTGGCGGCTCTGCAGGTGGTATCGCAACAGCCTACGCGATTGGCTTAACGAACCGTTTTAACGCCGCTGTTGTCGTAAAGCCTGTGATCAACTGGCTGAGTAAAGTGCTTACCGCTGACAGTGGTCTTGGTCAAATTCCAACGCAATTCCCGGGCATGCCATGGGAGCATATGGAACACTATTGGCAGCGCTCACCGCTTTCGCTCGTTGGCAACGTAACCACACCAACCATGCTAATGACGGGTGAAGAAGACTTGCGCACGCCAATGGCCGAAACCGAGCAGTTCTACCAAGCACTTAAGCTACGTAAAATTGACTCTGTACTGGTCAAAATTCCAGGTGCGCCACATGGAATTGCAGGCCGTCCTTCTCGGATGATCAGCAAAATCGAGCACACGCTCGCTTGGTTTGAAAAGTACAAGAAGTAAGGAAAAAAGCCGCGTAAAGCGGCTTTTTTCATAAATCGACTCGTTTTTAATCTGAAGTTTATAAAAGTAGCGAACTCACTACTTTTAAAGTTCGCATTTAAAGTTAGCTTTAAAACACCACCTCGCCTCGCTTGAAGCTTCCGCTAACGGTTATCTCACCGACTAAAATCCCACGCAATCAAGGCGATTATATCTATTTGATCCTATACTCACATTGGCGCTTGTGTGGTTGTAAAACAGACAAAGTAACTGGATTGGTATAAGCGCACATTTGTTTGATTATTTATGGTTTTTTATCGTTTTACTTAGAATAAGCAACTCGAGAAGGTAGACTACGATGGCGCGGTTCCAGATCCCCAGCGAACAAATCGGATCAATTCCTCGAAACCCCTGTTTAATAAGCGCTTACAGGGACTATAAGCAAGGAAAGATAAGTTACGCGGTTTTAAACGAAATTGCAGAGCACGAAACACAACAAGTGATAAAAGAGCTCGAAGCGATTGGCTGTCAGGTCGTCAGTGATGGCGAGCAAAGAAAGTTTGATGGTTTTGCTCACTATTGCTTACACGATTCACCTTGCTACTCAGATCAGGGCTTGCTCGTTGATTTTAACGATGGTCACTCTCGGGTCTTTGCGCCACACCTTAAAGTACCGCCATTTCGCTATCAACATACGGCGGATGAATTTCTCGCTTTCGCACTCAAACACGCAACTGTGCCCGTCAAACAAGCCGTTATTTCTCCTTCAATGTTGAGCTTAGTTTATCCATCTCACGGGATTGAAAATTACGATCACGAAAGTTTTATCAGTGATTTGATAACTGAGCATGTTGGCGAAGTAAAACGCTGCTTAGCACTGGGTGCACACAAAGTACAAATTGACTTTACAGAAGCGAGGCTGTCTTTAAAACTAGACCCGTCAGGTCAGACCCTCAAGTCCTTTGTTGAGCTAATCAATAAATGTCTCGCCCAATTTAGTGATAGCGAAAGGCAACGAATTGGTATTCATACCTGTCCGGGTGCTGATATTGATGCAACCCATAGCGCCGACATTGACTATAAATATCTGCTGCCCACGCTTTTCGACATTAATGCAGGAAGCTTCTACGTTGCACTTAGAGGTGAAGAGAACCCCAAGAAAACCCTGAAGCTGATAGGCAGCATCCTCAAGCCCTTCCAACGTGTATTTATTGGTGTGATTAACCCGAACAGTCGCGAAATTGAGAGCCCTGGATCCGTACGAGATCTGGTGTTACTGGCGAGTGAATTTATTCCTATTCCACAGCTAGGCACTTGTGATGATTGCGGTTTTTCGCCATTCGCCGATGATAGTTCAACAACCAGAGAAATAGTATATGAAAAAATAAAATCGCGACTAGTCGGCACACAAATGGCCGAAGAAGCACTCAATACACGTGCGCAGAAAAATTGAATTAGCCAATGGGTTATGCATGAGCGAAGTATTTCCACCTAAATCAGATGACGCAGATCTAATTGCTAAACTTGAAGATGAAGTGCTGGCATTAGAAATAGAAAACCACAAGCTGCAACAAAGGTTACGTGAGAACGAATACGATAGAAAAGCTCTGCTGGATATTCAAAAGCTTGCTAATGTCGGTACGTGGCGGCTTAACCACCTAACCTACAGCGTTAAAATGAGCGATAAACTTGCTGCAATGCTCGGTATTGATGGCGAAGCCATTACACAGTGGGACGACTTTATCAATGCACTAGATCCAAGCGCCGAGCTAGCAATAAAACAGCAGCTCCACAATGTTTTTGTTCACGGTGGAAGCACCACATTTGAGCATGTTGTAACTAGAGCTGACGGCTCCACACTTTATGTAAGACACCACTGTGAAACGCTACTAAACGGCATTGGTCAGCCCCTTAATTCAATTGGCCTGATGCTGGATGTCACACAAGATAAAGTCAAGGCCGCACAATTGGAAGTGCTATCGAATAAGGATGAACTCACCAATTTATACAATCGTAGGAAAATGAATCAGGCACTACACGAGGAAACGGCAGAGTGTTTAACTAACGGGCTCCCCCTCAGTACGATTATTCTGGACTTGGATCTGTTTAAGCAAGTAAACGATAGGTTTGGCCATCATATCGGCGATGAAGTGCTGATGCGTGTGTCGCAGGAAATTCAAAATAGTCTAAGGTCAACGGACATCGCATCTCGTTGGGGCGGTGAAGAGTTTCTTATCTTATGCCCCAACACTAGTCTTAATGATGCACAGAAAGTAGCTGAGCGGATCCGTAAAGCGATTGAAGCCATTCAATTGTCCTGCCCACACAAGATCACTGCCAGTTTTGGAGTAGGCAGTTTACAAGATGGGCAAGACCTATCAGAGATGCTAAAGCGAGTTGACTCTGCCCTATACCAAGCAAAAAAGGCGGGTAGAAACTGCATACGCGTAGAGACTGAATGACGCAAATGCAGATTTAATCATGCTATATCTAGCATCATGTTATCGTTTTCTGTTAAAAACTTCCTTTGAACCCTTAACAGATGGAAGCAAGAGCTTATCGTTGATTACGCACACTTCATGCGTTTGGATATTCAAAGGTATTCTTGGATCCTCAAGTTGAAGTTTGTAGCATTGGCCACTGTCCGAAACAGAAATAATTGAATATGGAGTATGAGTTGGCACTCTGCCGCGAATAAACCCTGAATATATATTTTCGGTTATGATTATTTCTGCTGGTTTTAATATTGATGAGAATTCTTTGACTTCGGCTTCTGTCATTGCTGAATTTTTAAAGCTCTCAATCGTTTCATGTTTACTAAATATCCAATGCCCAATAAAGGCGTAATTCATATTTTGCTCATGAGCGATGCACCCAAACGATGAAAAAATGTAAGCTATGATCCCTAGAAAGAATCTTTTCATTAACTTTTACCTTAAATTATGATGAGCCTGTAGAATTGCTCTTTTTTATATATTTTTCATTACATTACCGACCTTAGCCGAGTTCATGATTTGATTCAATTCTTGACTCTAAACATTACGGTCATTATTTTGCAGTGTTTTGTAACACTATAAACTTGGTTTCTCTGGTGTTTTGCAGCTTGCACTACACAACTAAATCAGGCTATACACTATCGCTTTTTATTCACAGATAATTGGTAATGCATTGTCTCCTAATTTGGCATTCGTTCGAGAAGAACATAAACACAAAAGCTGAAATCTAGCCAAAATAGTTAAATCCAACCGCATTCCAAATCCAAAATGCATAAATAAAACTCAAGCAACTCAGTGTAAAAATCAAATAGTGTATTTTATAAAACCAATGCAAATCACTCATGCGCAACATGACTGGAAGGCTTAGCACTTTCAAAAAGGTCGTGAGAACGATTGCTATCACCAAAGACAGTAGCAGCTTTACCTCTATGGTGGGAAAGCTTGCGTGAAATTGATATTCATCGAACACAATATCGGCATTCATTAAAACAAAGCCCAGCACTGCTGCAAGTATCATACTTGAACTAAAAAATGCCAGCTTTTCAACTACGCCAAGCCTTTTGCTTTTACGAGCTCGAACAAAACTGAACAGCAAAGTGGATAGCGATAACAACGAAGATATCGCCAACGCCAAGTTGAAGAAAAGTGGGCTTTGTAAGAAGCTTACTCGTTCATAATCGCCAGACCACATACTCGCCGAAAAACGATTTACCTTCCCTGTCCCATCGCGATAAAAGTAAAAAATAGGCGCGTCTCGAGCTCCGGCTTGAAAGACGTCCGCTTCAAGGTGCTCCAGTTTTATTTTATTCCCTGCAACCATCATAACTAACCTATTTTGATCATCAATGGCTATCTCAGCCGCCGCATCTAATGCGGCCAGTTTTTCCAGTTGAGTATACGAACGACGAGTACTCAGAAATGTTCCCGTATAATCTTCAAGGTTTGCTTGGCTAACTTGCTGTTTTAAAACTTGCGTGTAGATGTTTGCTTGGGAAGATGTGCTGAGCTGCGACGGCTTTACAAGACTTATCGGCTTGTTTCGATAAAATTTATTAAATATCGCAGTCGGTAAAGCCTCAACAAAGTGTGCCCCGCTTCCCATAACGTTAGTTGAAACAAAAATACCTAATTGAACTTCAGGAAAGATCATCATGTTGGCGGCAAACGTATGTGTGGCACCAGAGTGATGACGCTGCTCATAGCCCTTAAGCTTGCCATTAAACATGCCATGAGCAATCCCTGTCGCCAGCGGTCTATCGTCGTAAAGTCGATGTATCATTGTTTTTTGGGTAGTTGGCTGCACGAACAGGTTGTTATCACCCATCAGAGCTGACATATAAAGCGCCATGTCATGTGCAGTTGCAGAAATGGCCCCCGCACCACCTACATGCCCAATAAATTCAAAAGGTTTGGCGATATTATTGCCTTGTCTATCCCTAAAATACCCCGTTGCAAGCTGTTGTTGTAGCTCAGGCTTCATCGCTGTTAAGGCAGCACTGGTTTTTACTGGCTCTCGTAATGTCGTGTTTTGCATACCCAGTACAGAAAAAATATGTTGCTCCATATAAGTCGCTAAATCCATACCCGACTGCAACTCGACCAGATAACCAAGCAAAGCAAAACCATAGTTGGAATAGGATACATTAACACCCGGTGGCCAAATTCTCTTGGGCATATGTGTTGCGAGATATCGCTCTGTACTGAGCATTTCTGAGGCATTTTCAACGAACAAGTTACCGGCATCCGCTTCTTCAAAACCCGCCCGATGACTTAATAGGGCACGGATTGTAATAGGCGCTTCAAAGGTGTCAGGTATTTTAAATTCGCTCAGATATTCATTTACATCAGTATCTATAGATAGTTTACCCTGCTCCACCAGCTGCATTACTGCAAGTGCAGTCATTGTTTTGGTGATAGAACCGATGCGAAATAGTGTTTTATTCGGTTTAACCATAGCTTGGCTGTATACATCAGCAAATCCATAGCCTTTGAGTAATACAATTTCACCGTCTTTGACGATAGTAACCGCAGCTCCTGGCAGATTATATTGCACCCTTGCTTTTTTGACCCAGTCATCAACATAAGTCCGTAGTCCTTTTAAATCTGGATTTTCCAAGGACGCTTGTACATCGCTAACTGCGCTATCACGCAACAGCTGTGGGCTGTTATCACCCCACGCTTTCGCGTTAAAAAATATGCCGATCGCGACAGTTAACATCAAGGCTTTTAGAACAAGTGTAATATCAACAAACTTCGTTTTCATATTAGCTTCACATCCCTTTATTTGTAATGCGCATCAGTGGGGCTCAAAGAGGTATACAGGAGCCCCTTCGTCAAAAACTAGGTTTCTTTGAGTATTTGGAACTTCAATATCGACTAAGAGTTAGCGGTATTATCAGTTTTACCTTCGCGCTCCACCGTGCCAATCATACTCACCACTTTCTTAGATACTGCTTCAAGCTGCCTAGAAGTAGTTGCACCAAAAATGCCTTCGATAAACTCAGATCGAGTATCTAGTATCGACTCACCAACGACCTCGTTAGTGTCAGTGTTTATTAGCTTTACATTGAGCTTCAGCTCGGCATCACCCGCCATTACACCTACCATAAAGCGGCCAAACCCAGACACATAACGAAAGTGCTCGATGGTGATCTCGACTGATAAAGGTGCTTGAGCTGCACTTCCAGACTCAACAATACTGCCATTAAAGTCTTTGGCTATTAGCGCTTTTAGCTCATTAATGCTGTTAGAAAGTGACTTACTTTTAGAAACTGAGTGCGATGAAGTAATATCCAAAAATACACTTTGTGGCGTCTTCCCTACAGCTCTATTCGCTGTTTTACTTGTCTCTTGAATGTGGGCGGCGCAGCCACTGAAAATAAGCACTGAGATTATTACGGCAAATATTTTAAGATGTTTCATTAGGGGTAAATTTCCGACCTTCAATATATATTCGGTTAACGGCATGCTAACCTTCGTTGGCAGCTATGGTATCAAATATTTTCCCGTAATAGGTAAGCAGTTGAATCACCTCTGCTCTTTGGCTTTGCATCTATTATGATTTATTTGATAGGTTTAATGACCAAAGCCCGGGTTAACTAAGTTTCCTTGTGAAGAGTATTAAGCAAACTCCGAAGTGGATACATCAGCAATTTCGTTCAAGTTTTTTATTGATAGTTTGAATATATTGACTTGGTAGTTTTGCAAAAGTGCTCAAACAGAAGGAGGGAGTGTGAGTAAAAATAATCACTTTATATATACCCATAGCGCTCAGCAGGATGATGTGTCCATGCTGAGCGCAACCATGAGTGATTTCACCTACACCAAACATGCTCATGAAGAGTACTCGATCGGGCTCACTCTAAAAGGCAGACAAGACTTTTTCTGTCGCAGTGCTTTTTATAAAAGTCAGCCTGGCTGCGTAATGCTTTTCAATCCCGAAGATATCCATGACGGTCATTCTGGGGGCGAACACAGCTTAGAATATGTGATGCTTTACGTGCACCCAAGAGAATTGCAACCACTGTTTCGCTCTCTTGGTTATAAACAAGAAACAGTACTAAGACTTAACGACACCTTGTTCAATGACCCACTGTTGCGCTATCAAGTTCTTACCATATCTCAGCAACTTTTGGGACGATCCTACTCCAAAATTGAGCACGAAGCCGCTTTGTTTCAGTTGGCTCAATCATTGGTTCGTTTGCATGGCTGTTTAGAGTTACCACTTCGTAAAACAAGGGCTGAAATTTTAGTACTAAGAGCTAAAGACTATATCTTGGCTAATCTTGCCAACGATATTTCGGTTGATGACATCGCTGATGTCGCCAATATGTCTAAATATCACTTTATTCGAGCTTTTCGAGAACACTTTTGCATAACTCCACACCAGTATGTTTTGAATTGTCGTATCAACTATGCTCGCAAACAGCTACTTGTAGGCCGTAGCGCCACCACCGCAGCGGTAGAGTCCGGCTTTGCTGATGCCAGTCACTTAAATCGTAACTTTAAACGCGTATTTGGCATGACACCAAAACAATTTCAGTTGCAGTTGGGCCGCTAGCTTAGCTCGTCGACTGCTTATATCGGAGTAGTAAATCATGTCAGAAATTTTCGCCTATGCTATCGGGGTAATGTATACCCCTGGGCCTATCAACTTGCTTGGTCTACATAGTGGTCTAAACAAACAGACGCGTGTTCATCTCGGTTTTTTCGCCGGTGTTGGAATGGCAATGTTCATCTTGTTCGTTATCTTAGGGATTGTCGGGCTCAAGTTTATTAATCCACAGCTACTGCCTTTTATCAGCTTGGCTGGGTGCCTTTATATTCTATATATTGCTTGGAAAGTGGCACATGCTAACGTTGAGCTCTGTGATAAGCGAAGTGCGGCCAAATCGTTGAGCTTTCGAGACGGACTTTTCATGCAGCTACTCAACCCCAAAGCGCTAATCGCAACGTTGCCGGTTTCTACCATTCAGTTTCCAAGCGTTGGCATTACCGGCATTGCCGTTGTCATATGGTCAATGCTCCTTGCTGTACTTGCATTCGGAGCCCCCACTAGCTATTCGATAGTGGGTTCAATGATGGGTAAACAGATCTCCGATCCCAAGTATTTTAAAGCTTTTAACTTAGTAATGGCTGCGCTATTAGTCTACGTGTCTTTAAGCATTGGTTATGACCATGTCATAGTGCCTTGGATAGTAAAATAACAAATTAGCAGATAATGGCAGAGATAATTAAGGATAAAGGCTGACACCCACGACGAACTTCAACCGTTTTTGGCTGTATCTTTGAGGTGGGTGTCTTAATCTTCCTTTAATCTTCCCTCTATTCGTAATGATTATAACGGTCGCTATTATTACATGGTGCTTTGTGGCGTCTCTTTGAATGGAGTGCTATTCGATAACTCCTCAAGCTTGTCGTTAATTTCCTTGATTTGATGCCCATCACTTACTGACTTTTTAACTTCATTAAGCGCTATTTTATACGCCACATCTAAGGCGTTAGCCCGTGATGTTTCAATATGAGGTTTAACGCCAATCGATTCCCAATTTGTTTTCGTTTTCGGATTAATAGCCTTCGCTATAGGAATACCAGCTCTAAAACCGCTGCCTAGCTCATAAAACTGCCAAGGATTTGCTCCACCTTTCGTTGTTTCCCCCACTAAAGTTGCCCGTTCAAGGTGCTTTAAGTTATAAGCAAACTCTTCTGCCGCAGAGAACGTATCATTGCTCGTGAGTATGTATATGGGAGTGTCCAGATGAATTGAATCGCTAACATTATCAAAAGTACGGAATTCACGAGTAGAGTCAGTCGCTCGCCAATAAATGCTGTTTAAATGGGTATTTGGCTTTAAAAAATAACTACTAATAAACTGCACCATTTCAGCACTGCCGCCCCCGTTATTACGAAGGTCAAATATAAGAGCATCTACATTAGATACAAATCCCATTACACTTTCTGCTATGTTTCTTGAGTTTTTCGATAATTCATCAAACCCCCAAAAGTCAACATAACCTATATTGCCATCGAGTACTTCAACACGATTAAAGCCTGAATTTTTCCGACTTAATTTGGTAAACCAAGATTCACGCTTTGTTTTATTATTCTGGCTTTCATTTGGGTTTCGCCATTGCACAGTAAAGTGCTTGTCAAACTTTTGCAATTCTGCGGTTAGTAGCGAGGCAAATTGTTCTTGTGACTGACTATTAGTAAATGCAGGACTTGCTTTAAGCTCTGTAAGAGTGTCTGAAATTTTATCTATCTTTTTTACTTCAACATATTGTTGCTCAATGTTATTTGTAAGCGTATTCAATACATGAGTTTTATCAACATAACTGATGTCAGCATGTGCCAACGGGGACAAAATAACAAAGCCCCACGTTATAATGCCATTCCTAGATTTCATCTTTTTTCCTTTATTAGAGCAGATAATGGCTGACACCCACGACAAACTTTAACCGTTTTTTCTCTATCTTTGAGGTAGGTGTCTGAATCTTCTTTAGTCTACTATTGTTATTTTTTAGCGCGCTTGCACCCGATACCGAACCTTATTGCTCGTTCCAACATTATTCGTTAATTGTAATATGCCTTTTGTTATACCGGTTGGTATCGTAAATGTAAGGCTAGATGGTGTATGAGTTGAAGGAACAAGTGTTTTATTTCCCATTACGATACGGGTTTTATCATCAAACCCCACTCCCTTAAGCTCATATTGCTCGCCTTCTTGAACTTTGATTGAGGCATATCCAAATATTAACGGTGAGCCCGCTTTGTATGGGCTTAATCGCACTTCATTAGAACGCTTATTTCGAGTGTAAATAAATGCCTTATATTTACGAAATGGTAGATTGAGTTCAAAGATTAGCGCTGAATTAGTGTGCGATGTTGGCGTGATATTATAAATTTCTTCACCGTTATAGATAACTACTTTTGGGTTCTCCAGCCCGGCAAAGTCATCTCCAGAAAACACAACACTATCGCCGATACGATAAATTCGAGGCAATGAATAGCCATTGTAATAGCCAGCTTGAGAGGATATTTGTACACTCGGTGAATCACTTAATTTAAAGCCTCGCACTCGCTCATATGGCTCGGCGTCATAAATATCTAAAACTTTGTCGCCATCATTATCCAGATCAATAAAATCCTCAACCCCGTCTTTGTCAGAGTCTTCAGGCCATCCTTTCGTATTGAGTTTTTCGTCGGCATCCGCTATACCGTCATTATCAGAATCAAGATCCAAAAAGTTTAATTTATCATCTTGATCTGCATTTCCTGAGCCTTCGTGCTTATCACTAATGCCGTCGCCATCACTGTCTAAGTCCAATAAATTAATTACCCCGTTGTTGTCCTCATCGAGTGTAGTACCTTGCTTTACATAATACTCATAGAAGTCATGAACAGAGTCCCTATCGGTATCAATACGAGTTGGTTCCACACCAATTGCATATTCGGCATGATCATCAATACCATCGGTGTCATTATCTTTAAATACGTAAATTTCATAGGAATAGTCCGGCGCGCCACCCGACAAGTCATCAATGACGCTCAAATTGAATTTTCCATCATGGGGTATTTTAGTCAGGATATGCGCCATTTTGAGTGCGCTATGGGTATGGATCTGCGATGAGTTGATCACCAAACCACCTTGTTCAGAAAAATACACTTTGGGCTTAAAATTATCTGAGCTATAGATAATGCGAGCTGAGATATAGTCGCCCTTTTTTGCGCTAAACTGGTACAAATCACCATTATCACCCGCGTTTGAAATCACCCCCTTTACTTTAAACGGAAGTTGATGCGCAACTTTTACCGCATTGCTAGGGTTATCATTAGGTTCAATCTCGACGATTTCGGGATAACGAGCGCGTTGACCATCGAATGGAAACTCATCATGCTCGTCTAACACACCATCACCATCTTCATCTTTGTTTTGCCAAGTTCCCTTAGTTGGGTCAAGCGAGCCATTATGTGGAGTTGCAAACACAATGGTACTAACCAGTGCAAGTGCCAATAAAATGCATCGTGATATCATAAACAATCCTTATTAATGTTGTTTTTTAAATAATTTTTCACCCTGTAACCCGCTTCATAGTTGCGCTCTTTCACTAATTATTATGAATACATTACATTGGGTGTCTTCGTTACTTTTGCTCGGGGTCTCTTTGTTATTTTTGCTGCTTTCAGTACTCAACTCCCACCCCGCTCTACGCTAAAACTGACTTTTGCACCACTGTCTGGGTTATTGCCTAGTTTGAGTTGTCCACCGTGGTTTTCAATAATGATACGAGAGAGCATCAGGCCGATGCCGTTGCCATCAGCTTTGGTGGTGTAAAATGCTTCAGCAGCTTCGTTTAGGTTAGAGAAACCGGGGCCTGTGTCTGTGACCAAAAACACTAATTTGTCAGCATCTGCGGTGATGTTGAGTGTAACTTCTGGCGAAGGCGTGCACGCTTCTTGAGCATTATTAATGAGGTGGCAAAGCACCTGTTTGATTTGGCTCGTATCAAAAAAACCGAGCAGGTCGGCTGTGCTTTCTACCTTTAGTTGCGGGTAGATACTTTGTAGCTGAGCGCAAAACTCATTGAGCGCGACAATTTGCTTGTGCGCAGGAGGCAGTTTGGCAAGGGAGGCATAGTTGCCCATAAAAGATTTAAGGTAATTGGCGCGCTCGTTGATGAGTGACAGTCCACTGTTAAACCTTTCTATATCTAACTCACCGTTTAGACGCTTGGTAAGGCTGCGCGCTACTGTGCCTATCGGCGCTAAAGTGTTATTGATCTCGTGACTTAAAATACGAACAAAACGCTGTAAGGCGTCTTTTTCTTGTTGATATAAAATGCTATCGAGCTGTTTTAAAACCAGTAAAGTGTGAGGTTTATTGGCAATGTAGCAGCTGTCGTGTTCAAGTAAAAAAGCGTGCTCAGTCCCCTCTAGCATCACCGAAACCTTTCCTTGTTTTTGCTGAGCTTGTAATGACTGAAACCAGCACCAAGCATCGTCTTTGTAACAGTCAAAAAAGGTGCGCTCAGCGTAACTGTTGGCAAATGCAACGCTTTGGCTGTCAAACACGATAAGTGCACAATCAAGCTTTTCAATGATTTGTTTTAACAGGTCACTTTGCTCGACCAGCGCTCGCTGATCGGCTTGCATGGTTTGCGCAAGCGCATTTAAGTGCTCCACCGTTGAACGTAATTGTGCGTCTTTGCCGTGTACCGCTCTTAGGGCATAATCGCCTTGGCGAAGTGATATCAACAAGGTATCAATGAGATTAATGGTGTTTTGTCTAGTCGAACCATATTTATAAGCGAGCAAAGCAAAACATAGTGCAAATACTAAGTCTATCAACATAATAAGTGTTGCTGGATAGTCGTGCACAAGGAGTAAAACATTAGTAATTACAAGTAGTAATGCACTTAACAGCCAGTGTCCAAATCGATAAAACAAGTTTGCTTATCTCCTACTCATATTTGTCCATTTTGCGATACCACGCACTGCGCGATAGTCCCAAGCTCTTCGCCGCTTTTGATACGTTGCCACCGTGAAATTCCAGTCTTTTAAAGAGTGCTTGCTCAATAATTTCATCCAGCGTTAAATCATGATTTTCTGATGCGCTCGCAGTAGCAGTATTCATCGATTGCAACGCTGAGTACGGTGTAGTGTTGAGCGCCAAATCACTGGCAAATATCTGAGCATTTGAACAAGTAAACACCGCGCGCTCCATCATATGCTTAAGCTCTCTCACATTACCTGGAAAATCGTATACACTCAGTGCCTTAACAGCACAAGGCATAATGCTCGGTGTTGGCTTTTTGTAATCTTGACTAAAGCGCATTAAAAAGCGCTCAGCTAATGGCAAGATATCCTCTGCACACGCTCTTAAAGGCGGTATTTCTACTTCTACCGTATTTAATCGATAATATAAGTCTTGGCGAAACTGATTATTGGCAATCGCTTCATTGAGTTGGCAGTTAGTAGCAGAAATAATCCTCGCAGTATTGTCCAAGACTTTGTGACTGCCAACCGCCACGTACTTTCGCTCTTCTAACACTTGAAGCAATTTTGCTTGAGACTGCAAAGATAAATTGGCAATTTCATCTAAAAACAACGAGCCATCACTGGCGAGTGTAAATGCACCCACTCGATCTGCTTTCGCATCAGTAAATGCCCCCTTTTTATGGCCAAATAACTCAGAGTTAAATAGCTCGTCACTCACCGCCCCCATGTTAATTGAGATAAAACTGCCACGAGCACGGCTAGAGTGCTCGTGTACATACTGAGCGTAATAGCTCTTTCCTGTGCCATTTTCACCGGTCAGCAAGATGTTCATATCGCTTTGTGCCAGCTGGGTGAGCTGTGTCAGCACACGCTGCTTTTTCTCACTTTGCGTAACAAAATCTACCGTTTGATGGGGCTTTTTAAGGTGTTCGTTTTCAGCAGATAGCCGCGCTAAATGTTGTCTGTCAGCTCGCTTCTCGATTTGTACTTTGATGCTATGAGCAAGACGCTCATCATCCCATGGCTTTGCAATGAAATCGGCCGCTCCTTGCTTTAGGGCAGCTACGGCAAGGTCTAGCGTCGCCCAGCCTGTCATTACCACAATGGGTAGGAGCGGATCGATTTGAATGAGCTTAGCAATCGCCATCAGCCCTTCTTTGCCACTGGTAGTGTCTTGGGTAAAGTTCATATCCAATAGCACCAAGTCCACTTCCTGTGTACTGACATAATCAAATGCTGCCTCTGGTGTCACCACACCGTGACAAGCGTAGCCTTCATCCTCAAGTAAAAACTTCAGACTCGCTTGAATATCAAGCGAGTCGTCTACTATTAGCACCTTTTTCAAATTATTATTCCATTCTTAAGCTAACCGCAGGTTGGACTTTTATGCTGCGTTTCACCGGGATATAAAGCGCAAGGCATACCGCAGCAAATACCAGTAATAGAGTGATACTACCTGCACCAAACATAACACTAAACGGCACAATACCGCGGAAAAAGTCTACAGCAAGATAACATAAGATATAGAAAATTAATGCAGAAATAGTCAGTCCTGTAACGGTATGGGTTAGATTTTTCTTGATAAATAACAACATGATCTGACGATCTTTGGAGCCAAGCGCACGGCGAATGCCTATTTCATAGCTAGATTTGTTGATATTACTCAGGCCCATGGCATAAATACCAATTAAAGAAAGCGTCAAGGCAAATCCACCCACAATCAAAAACACATAAATGATACTGGTGAACGCCCCCATCATAGAGCGATGGTTGTCGTAGTGATCAAAAATATAGCTGGTTTCGAGCTTGCTTGAGAGCCTACCTAACACGCGATAGAAGGCTTCGTAACTTTGGCTTGGCGGCAACTCAGTAATGAACTTAACCGCCATTGCATTTTCCTTTGGCGCATATTGACGAAAACTAAAATAGACTTCATGACGACGATCGCTAGCAACAACGCTCATCTCATCCACTGCAATACCAACTATTTTAGCGCTTGGCCATTTTGCATCACGTAACATCAGTGAGCGCCCCAATACTTCCTCACTGCCAAACAGCGCGTGTGCGAGAGACTGGCTAATGATCACTACGGGCGCTGCTTCTGTGTTGTCTTGTGCCGTGAAGTTCCTACCACTTTGCAATTCGCGCTTAAAAAGATGAGATACCGCTTCAATATTTATGATTTTATCGGTATAAACTTCGCCCTCACTTGTTAGCACATCAAGCTCCATCTCTCGTTGATACACGCGCCCTTCTTTAAAGGCAGGATCCAATGTCATTCCCACGACCAATGCGCTTGCCATTTCGACCGCTTTATCACTCGAAAACTCGCTTTCAGTTTGAAATTGCAGCTCAGTTGAGTACACCCCTTTGAGGGTCTCGCCGTCAATATTTCCCGCCATAGAATACATCACATAGCCTATGGTGCTCGACGCCATCAGCATAAAGCTCACTAAGGTCACCTGCAAAGACAGTAGGCGTTTTGACATCAATCCCGCCTGTTTTCCGGTTGCACCACGCGTGCCGTCTCGCAGTACATCATTGATGTTAAAGTTAGCGGTTTTCACCGCAGGTAACAGCACTGCAATAGCAAATACCAAGCTTATCAGCAGTAGTGACACCAAGATGGTGACTGTATTTAGCTGCCAATACCACCAGTACGGCATTTTGCCACCAAACATCATATTCATAAAAAAGTTCAGCGCTCGCAAACCAAGATCCGTTAGCAATAGCGCCACCACCCAACTGCTAACGCAGTAGATCAAGCCCTCGCAAGCATGCTGCTGAACCACCCTTAATTTTTTCGCGCCAATCGCGGCGCGAATAGCCGACTCTTTTTGTCTCTCGATGATTTTGGCAAAAAGTAAGTTACCAATGTTGATTGAGGAAATAAGCAAAATAAGTACGATACCAGCCATAAACAGGGTAAATATAAATACCGCTTCACCGTCGGTGTTGTATTCCACCAAGGTCATAGATTCAACACGAACGGCTTTATCTACCTCGAGTGCTGACTGACTAACGCGTTGCTTTGCATAATCAGTGAAGAATAAGCTTAAACGCTGCTCAAGCCTTGCCTCTACTATCTCATTTGGCATCTTATAAATAATATCGATGGCATCAGCAGGTGCTGTGTTATTGCCTTTAAGAGGCAGCCAAAGTTTAGAAAATATCGGGAAGTTATTGTGTTTGGGCATCACACCAATTATCTCATAAGGCTTTTGGTCAACGACCATCGTGCGCCCTATGACGTCTTTGCTACCTTGAAATAGATGCAACCAGAGATAGTCTGAAATCACGACCACATTTTGGGCAGCTCCCACAAAATCCTCAGCAGTATAAAATCGCCCAAGTGCAGGTTTAATGTCCAGAAACTGAAAAAAGCGTTCATCAACATAGGAGCCTCGATAATGATTGCCTCGCTCAGCGTCACTTACCCAAACACTCGCTGGCGCAATATAAAGCCACTCCTCAAGTTGTTTAACTTCATCAAGTTCTCGTAGTTGTGGCAGCATGCTGTATTCAAAGCGATTATGCATGCTGATTGGGTTACGAACCTTAAAGATCCTGATTTCTGGGCTGCCACTACCCACTTGGCTATGTGAAAATGCCACCGTATAAATATAGTTAAAACCAATCAAAGATATGGTCAAACTGCCAACCATGATAAACATCATCAATAATGTAAACCGCATTGATTTGGCGATATTTCTCAGTGCGTAACGAAAGTCTAGAAGTAATCCCATACTAAGCTCCAACGACTTTGCTTGCGCGCTCAAGCTGCTTTTTGTCTCTTAAAATTGTGCCATCTAGCATAGAGATAACACGGCTAGCGTAAGTCGTAGATTCGATATCATGCGTTACCATACAAATCGTTTTGCCAGCAGCATGAAGCTCGCTTAACAACCCTAGCACTTGCTGGGCATTATTTGAGTCCAAGTTACCGGTCGGCTCATCGGCGAGGATGAGGTCTGGGGAGTTAATCAAGGCTCTTGCAACTGCAGCGCGCTGCTGCTGACCGCCTGAAAGCTGAGAAGGAAAATGATTGATGCGGTTTTCTAATCCCACCATCGCCAGCGCGTCTTTGGCTTTTTGCTCCATTTCTTTTTGGCTAATGCCGCCGATATAAGTCAGCGGTAACATGACATTTTCGAGCACGTTTAAATCACTGATAAGATTAAAGGCCTGAAAAATAAAACCGATATGATTAGCGCGAATATGAGCACGCTCGTCCGAGCTTAAATTAAATGCTTGGTTACCACTGATAAAGTACTCGCCGTTACTTGGTTCATCAATCAAGCCCAAAATTGACAGTAACGTTGACTTGCCGCACCCTGACGGTCCCGTGATAGCCACAAACTCGCCGGGCTCTACTACGAGATTAATGCCGTCTAGCGCTTGAGTTGCAATTTCGTCCGTCCGAAACCGCTTTTCGATATTATTAAGTTGAATGACTGAGTTCATAATGATGTCCTGTTAACGCACTAGCACTTGGCTATCTTGAGTATACTTTTCCATATCGGAAATAATGATAATTTGATTTTTATTAAGCCCTTCAAGCACTTCGATGTAGTTTACCGAACGCTGACCAAATTTAACCGTTTTTTTCGTGGCGAGATGCTCATCAACAACAAACACGCTCGCTTGATTATTTGCAACAGCATTGGCTGGCATTGCGACGAATATCGCCTCGGCCTTATGGCTCGTTACAATAACCCCTTCAATGTTGAGTTTATCTCTGGCTTCTCTTGGCAAAGTGCCTTCAATGCTCAGCTCTACCTCAACTTGGCTATTGGTGACTTTTGGGGAAACGCGTTTTACGATGGCGTTAAAACGCGAAGTGTAAGTATCGATTGTAGCCGACTGCCCAACTTGTACATGCGGCGCATCTAGTTCTGCGATGTTTATCTTAGCAACCAGCAAACGCGGATCTGCCACCTCTGCAACCGAGCTGGTATTAGACAATTGCATGCCCACTTCAATCAGCACATCCTGAATTTGTCCAGTAATTGGCGAGCGCACATCAAGTGCTGCAATATTCTCTTCAAGTAGCTTTATTTCGGAACGTAGACTTGCTTGCTCAGCCAGCTGTGCTTTGGCTTTTGCTTGTTGCACTTCTTGCTGAGTGGCAACCCTAGCTTGCTGTAACTCCACTTGCTTTTGACTACGCTGCATTGCAAACTCGCTGCGTTGATGATCAAGCATAGAGATAGTGCTATTGCCCTTTTCTATTAAGGTTTTTTGCGCCTGCCACTGAATTTTGTCGGCTTTATAAGCCAGCAAAGCATCATGATGTGCGGTGTGGGCCTCTTGCACTTTGGCCTTTAATTCTGCAAGTTCAGCCTCATGTTGTGCTGAAATTTTGGTAAGTTGGCTATGTTTTTGAATGAGCGCTTCGCGCAGTGATGGGTTTTCAAGCCGGGCAAGTAGCGTACCTTGAGTGACCATTTCACCCGGTTTAACCAACACTTCAACTACTTTTCCGCCACTACTACTGGTAACCAAATGGCGTTTTTCCAATGCAAGACTGCCAAGTCCCTTAACACTGAGTTCAAACTCGCCCTGTTGGACTTTAGCAACGATTAACTCTTCTTGGAAAACCACGTTTGATGCACTTTGGGTATATGCTTTGGCAAAAAACACCAAACCGACCACAAGTAGCACAATAACAAGCAATGCGAGCTTCTTAAGCGGCATGCGCTTTGTTTTCGCCAGTTTTATATCCATACTCTGTACTCCACTTTGAGAATACAGATGATGAATCAAATTTCAGGCCAAATATTTTTTATATTAAAATCAATACAATACAATAAATTTAAGTTCGTACTCGATAAAACATGTGTCGAAATCGAGACACTTACAACTTAATAACTGTGTCGAAAGCGAAACATTTGTATTTGCTGATAATCGTAGAGCGAAATTCCATATTTTTTTAATGGAAACATCACCGTAGTATTCAAGCCTGAACTCTGTACGTGCAACGCTGTTTGGTCGTCGCTCAATGTCAGCTCACGCACGCCGAGCCAGTTGCAAAAGGTTTCACCAGTGACAGGACCGCCAAAGGTAATACCTTGGTTATCAAACCGGACAAACTGTTGCTCCGCCACACCAATAATAATGCTATAAACCAATGCAATAACTGGCCCCATCCCCACGGCAGCCATCAGTTTTCCAGCACCATTAATGTTTGCTTGGAGTAAGTCTGGCAGGTAGACAAAACCAAGTGCAGTGGCTGGTAATAACACACTATTAAGCAGTATTACTTTGCGTAACTTGGCACTTCGACTTTTGCTTAGTTCTTTAAATTCAAGAATCATACGGTACTTCGCATACACTATAAAACTACGGATGCACTAAGTGCAATACGCTATGAGCTTCAAACCATGCAACCAATTCATTCTGATATTCCGTTGCGGGCTGTGCCAATTGAATACCGTAGCTAAATAAACGATAAGCAAGCACAGCATAAAATGCATCGACCATAGTTGGCTTTGCAAACATAAATGGGCAGTGAGCCGCAGCAAAAAGAGTCTCTACCCTTTTTAGCTCGCACTTTGCCGCATCCGACAAATTTATTGATGTATTTGGCGTGAAAGAAAAAGGTAATTCACAGCGTAGCGCTGTGAAGCCGGCGTGCATCTCAGCGACAAGACTACGTGCCTGTGCACGCTCATAAGGGTCTTGCGGTAGCAAACCGCCTTCACTAAGGTCGTTGAAGAACTCCGCAATCGCGAGTGAGTCAGCAATGACATGACCTTCCACGAGCAAAACTGGTACTTGTTTAGTCGGCGATACATTGGCCAACTTTGCTTTGTCATCACAAGAGGTCAAATCGATAAGTTCAATGTCTAACTTAATATCTAGGATAGACGCACATAACAGCGCTCTTAATGACCAAGTTGATTCGGTCCCAATTACCAATTTCATTTAATTTCCTTTATATTTTTGAGTATGTTGCTGTTTGCGCCTCGTGCAATGCGCTAAGACTTTGAGCTTTTCATCTTCGCTGTAACTTGTCCAGCCGGTGATTTCGTCCAACGTTCTAAAGCAGCCTAAGCACACATCTTTATCATCCAAACAACACTTTCTGATGCAAGGGGACTGGACTAAATTACAACTAGAGTGTGACATCGCTGCTCCTTCATACAGATTTACTCAAAATAGCTTGCCGGAAAACAAGACTCTCTCTTTTTGCCTTTAAAATGATGGCAGACCTCTCCAGTCTCAGTATTAATCAAAAAAGAGTGGTCAATACCCTTAAAGTAAAACCAAATAAATTCCATACCTTCCTCTGAAAAGTGTTGTTCAAAAGTCGGCTCATCAAAATGCGCCGCCAGCGCATCAATATCTGTTATTTCGTCGTAGCTAACGGCATAGACAGCTAAGCTCGTGAACGTGGCTAAAACAAAAAATACCTTAACTAGGCCAATATGCATCTTAATACCTATAGTCATTTTATTGGACGAAATACACCATCTTCATCAATCAATATACAAACTGGGCGGGGCTATCCCCACCACATACGCACTACCTGTTGCGCGTCGTTTAACTCAATATTGAGTCGCTGAGGTTGATGATCTTGGGTAAGCATATCTCCAGATTGGTACACTCTAACCACCTTACCAACGATTGTTTGTAGGGATTTTGAATAATCAATATCTTGCACCACTTTATCCTCATTTATGCTTGGAATTTAAAGCCAACGACGCACTCTCCTTTGATAGCGTAAATAGGCATCTCCAAAAGTTTGTTCCATCATCTTTTCTTCAAATTGAATGTACCATCTGTCGGCAATAAGTAAAAAAGCAATCACAAACAAAAATGACACGAATGCACCACCGATTAATACAGCATAGCCTAGTAATGCAATGACAAAGCCTAGGTACATGGGGTTGCGGGTATATTGAAATACCCCAGCCTCCACTAATTTATCAGGCTTATTGAAAGTCATAATATTGGTTTCTTCCTTTGCGAATAACTTGCTACCCGACTTGGCCAGTGCAAACCCCAAAGCAATCGGTACTAACCCTAACAGATTGAAAGGGTAATAAATAAAATGTGGTGCCGCAGTCAACCAACACACCACAGGCATCAATATGACAAATAAAAACAGTAAAATAGGAGGCAGTAACTTTTTCATGATGTTATTCCTTATCTGTAGGACAAAAATTAAAGATAAGGTAATGCGAATTTTGTTGCTGTGCCTTAACCTATGTTAAGCCAAGCTCTTTTCTGATTCTCGACAGTGATACATCCGTGATCCCGAGATACATCGCGATATGGCGCAATGCAACCGAGCGGCTTAATGGTTGATTTTCTGTGATAAAGCGTAAATACCTTTCCTTTGCACTTAACTGGAGTAACGCCGCTTCGCGTTTCTCTTTTTTAAGCACTAACTGCTCATAAATCTTGCGCACAAACCGCCCCCAGTTGAGGTTTTGCTCAGATACAGTGATTAAGTCAGCATAGCGAATTTCGGCAATCACACTGTCCGTTAGCGCTTGCGTTGAAAATGGACTCGGCTGCTCTTCTAGATAACAAGATAAACAAGAGAATGCCCCGCCCTTCTGTAGCAGAGATTTGTTCCGTTCATTGCCTTTTTCATCTAGGTAGAAATAACGTCCATATCCATCTAATAAGAAATAAACACTCGAGATTTTCTCACCCTGTTCGAATAGCATCGTATCGGCTGTGATATGACCGATTTTTATATACGGAGCCATAAACAGCCAATCCTCGAGTGAAAACTCCACTAACCGCCCATATACAGCTAACCATTTTTGATAATTTTCATTACTTGATTTAGACATTAATGTAAGTGCTTTTCGAATAGTAACAGGATTTTATTGTCGTATGGCATCATATCGAACTGCTGATATCCAAGCTTTTGGTATATGTGCTGCGCTCGCGTATTATCTGCAAAAACATCTAGCCAAATGCGCGTTATACGCAACTCCTTTAACACATATTTTTCCATCTGTTTTATCGCTTCTTGCCCTATTCCCAATCCCTTTTTAGCAACCACAATCCGGCGAAATTCAACACTTTTCAGTTCTGGTTCAACGGCTAAAATAATAAAGCCAGCTATTTCACTACCTGAGTAGATCGTTAAGTAGCGTAAATTGGTATCAGCGAACTGAGATTGGTGTGTCGAAAGCGGGCTGCTTATTATAAATTGGCTATTATCTGCTGCACTTTCCATAGTAACAAACCTGCTAAGGTGTACGCCTTCGCTTGGTGTGAGTCTGAGCATATAGTTCCTTACATTTAATGTTTGTTTTTCCCTGCTTTAGGGTCAATTAATTTGATTCTCAAATCACGAGGCGCTATTGAGCGTAATTGTTTTACTCAATGCATTATTACTAGGACCTGAGTTAGAACTGACTCACATTTAACCCAGTCTTTATAACTTTTAAAAGTAAATCCTTCTTACCGTCTCGTTTTTCTTCACCTGAGAAAGTCCTCACAAGCCTTTAGGTGAACTACAAGACTCTATTCATTTGAGCGGAGCTTTATTGACTTGATACACCTAACGTGAACGAAAGTATATCCAAACCAAAAACACGTAGGCCACAACAATCAAAATTTTACTCTTGGCAAGAGTGAATAGCTATATCACCGAAAGTCCTTAAAAACATGAGTAAAATTAACCTTTTTTTAAAGATAACCATCAAATAAATCCCATTTTAAGTAACAAAAAGTTGAAATACCACCCAGAAAGGAACTATATTTGTTCAAATCCTGAACTAGGATGTAAACAAAAACAATTAAAAACCATAACAAATATGATGGGGAAATCCGATGTCAACTCTAAATAAGTCAGCACTCGCAATCGCCGTAGTGACCGCTTTATCTTCTTATACCGTTACCGCTGCGACGTACAATCAATATAATTTTGAAAACAAACCTCCTTTACAAAGCCAATATCCCGATTTTAAAAACAAACAGGCGAGAAAATCGACTCACAACGTCGTTACGTGGTTAGTTAAATTACACACACCTTCTATTGCAGAACAGAGCCTTGCTGGTATTAACTTCAAAAATGCAACATCAAGTATTCAGCAAGCTCAACAAAGCGTAGAAGCTGCTATCGCTAACACTAGCCCAACACTGCAAGTTGTAGCTAAAACGTCTAAGCTATCTAATGCAATTATCGTCAATGGCGAAGAAGCTGAAGTTAACAAACTACTACACAATCCATTAGTACATTCTGTGTTACCTGTATTTGATTATAAATTGAATGTGGCTGACAGTGCCGACTACATAAAGGCAACGCCTTTAGTTTCTACTGGTGAAGTTACAGGTGAAGGAGTTCGTGTTGCGGTACTTGATACGGGTATTGATTACACCCACCAAGCGTTTGGTGGCGCTGGCACAGTTGAAGCGTATGAAGCGGCTGCAAGCAACCCTGCCGATACGCCGGCTTGGCCACAAGGCTTAGTATTAGGTGGATATGACTTTATCAACAACGATCCAGATCCAATTGATGCAGGTACTAACCACGGTACACACGTCTCTCATTCAGTAACAGGTATCGCACCAAACGTTGAATTATTTGTTTACTCCGTCTGTGCAGAAACTTGCCCTGGCTTGGCTCAACTTTTAGCGTTGGAATCTGCAATGGATCCCAATGGGGACGGTGATATTTCTGACAGAGTAGATGTTGTTAATATGTCACTAGGCGGAGACTTCGGCGATAATCGAGCAGGTGCGGTTCAAGAACTTATCGATAAAGCCGTGATGCTAGGTACTAACGTTGTTATCTCAGCAGGTAATGATGGCCCTACACCATTTATTGTTGGTGGCCCAAGTACAACAGATAATGCACTTTCTGTTGGTGCTATGGAGCACTCTGTCATAAAAGGTCAGCACATTTTAGCAACCTTGATGGGCGAAACGACTGAAGCAGGTGCGGCAAGTTTTAACCCTGAGGGCTTTGAAGAGTTTGAATTTAGTAGCGACACAACCCCGCTAGCATTTGTTGAGACTGAAAAGAACGACCGCGGAGATGCAACATCTATTGCTTGTGATCCTTTTGCAGATGAGGTCGACTTTACGGGAAAAGCAGTCCTCGTTGACCGCGGTGCATGTAACTTCACCCAAAAAGTGCTAAACGCCCAAGCGAAGGGCGCTAAATTAGTTATGATTGCCAATAATGTTGAAGGTGGTGGTCCAACAGAGCCTGGAGGCAGTGCTCCAGGTATTGAGATCCCAACAATTGGTTTGAGCTACAGCCAAGGTAAAGCACTTAAACAACAGTTATTGGCTGGAAACAATGTTGCCTATAATGTGAGTGCCACAATCATTCTAAAAGAAGGCATGATAGCATCATTCACCTCTCGCGGACCTTCTATCAGCGGAAGGTTAAAACCTGAAATCACAGCGCCAGGAGTTAGCATTATGACTGCACATCCAGGCCTTGGTGATGGACTTACTCCAGCAAGTGGAACTTCATTCTCTGGCCCTATTACAGCTGGAGCCATGAGTATGCTTAAAGAAGCACTACCCAATCGCAATGGTTTTGAGCTAAAAGCAACATTAATGAACGCGGCTAACTTAGATGTTACCATGGAGCCTCGCTCGCAAAACCCAAATGCTGCGCTTGCGCCAATCAGCTTTATCGGCTCAGGTCTTGTGGATGTCGAAAAAGCGGCAAACCTTCCGGTTGCAGCATGGGCTGAAGATACGATGCAAGCAGCGCTATCCTTTGGCTTGATTTCATTATCTGAAACTTCATCTATCACCAAAAAGGTCGTCGTTAAAAACTTCTCGAATCAAGAGCAGACCTATACACTTGCATATGAGCAGCGATTTGCTGACGACGCTGAGCGCGGTGCACTTAGTATGGCTTTCCCAGAGTCGATCACCGTACCTGCAGGACAAACCATTTCGTTTGACGTCACGGCAACTATAGATCCAACTAAACTGCCGGAATGGACATTAACTTCTGCCAACATGGCATTCTTGGATGCAACACACGACCTTACAACGTTGGAGCTTGATGGTGCATTGAACTTTATGTCTGGCGGTGAAAAAGCACTACACTTAGTCTATCACGTACTGCCAAAAGCGGCCGCTAACGCGGAAGTTATGCCTGTCGTTGATGACAAAGGTGCAAGACAGGTGTTAACGAACACTGGTGCGGCAACACTAGAGCCATTTTTTACTCCAACGGTTGCAAAAGATAAAGCAGGTGATAGCGAGCGTTTAGATCTAGTGGGTGCGTCAGTGGAAACACTTTCAGTTCCAACTAGCGTCTGTGATACCGGTTACATGCTATTCACTACCATGGTTACTAATCAACCTATTATCCACACTTATCAAGGTGGCTTTATGGCTGATTTCGATTTGCCAGCTGAAGGTGGGACATCGCCAGATGGCACTTATGATGTAACTGTTCAAAACGGCAAACTAGAATGGTTTGGTAATTACTTGTCAGGAAGCGCCATCTCATTTACTCATGGTTATGGCTCAGGAAGCGGTTTTATTACTAATATTAATTTTGCATCAGGTAATAATTTCGTCACCATGAGCAGTTGTGCCGACGCATTTGGACTTACAGCCGAGCAAGTAGCTACTGGCGTTGAGGCCAACATTCGTTTCCGCACAGAGGAAGAAACATGGATGCCCATTCCTTCTAACTCATTAGATGAAGCTTTCGCGAATAGCTTCATGATAAAAGCGCCAGCAATGGAAGTGGCAATGACTCAAGCTGAAGGTTTGGCGATGCTCGTTGATGATGCTGGTAATGAAGTAACTAAATTAGAACCAGGTGAATCGGCAACACTGATGTATTCTGGTAGTGACTTTATTATGCTCTCAAGCAACGGAGCTACACCGCTTGTCGCATCACCAACGCAAGATGCTGATGTAGCACCAATGATCCCCGCTGATCAAACATTTAGCGTAGAAGAGAATACAGCATCAAGTACGGTAATTGGCCAAGTAGCCGTTGAATATGCGTCAACACTTGCAAGCCCTGTGTCAGAATTTATAGTATTAAGCTCTAACAGTAGTGCTGTCACGGTTAATGCTTCAGGTCAGGTTGTGGTGGCAAATAGCGAGCAACTCGACTTTGATGCGGGTCTTAACAGTGTCATGCTCCAGTTAGTTGCGGTAGATACCTCTGGAAACATATCTGAAAGCGCACAAATCATGGTTAATGTAACCAATTTGATGGATGAGCCAACAGAGCAGCCTGTTCCGACCATCGCTGCAGAGCAAACATTTAGTGTTGCAGAAAATACCGCTAATGACACGGTAATAGGTAAGATTGAAGCAAGCTTCTCAAACCCAGCAGGTAGTTTCTCATTGTTAGAGTCTTCATCCGAAGCGGTAACAGTAACTGCTGAAGGTAATATCGTTGTAGCCGATACCAGTTTACTGGATTTTGAGTCTGGACTTACTTCAATAGAGCTAACAGTCAAAGCGACTGACAGTGCTGGACTTGAGTCTGAATCGGCGATGATAACGGTTACAGTAACCGATGTCGACGACACAACGGCTACGCCAGATCCAACACCTACGCCGACACCATCAAAATCTTCAAGTGGTTCACTATTTTGGTTACTACTAGCTGCACCACTTGTACTGCTACGTAGAAGAAAATAACACCCTACTTTTTATAATTAAGTAATGAAATGGCGAGCATTGTGCTCGCCATTTTTATTTACTCTCATCTTATTCATTGTTTCGGATCAAATTGCTCCTAGTTATAGCTGCTAAGCTACTATCGACTCAATCAAGGAGCAAAAAGATGAAAGCAGCGTTAGTGCACCAATTTAAACAACCGTTAGAAATTCAAGAAATTGAAAAACCGCAACTTACTCAAGGATCGGTCATCGTTGAAATAGCCGCCTGTGGAGTTTGTCACACCGACTTACACGCCTGTCATGGTGACTGGCCAGTTAAGCCTAAATTGCCACTAGTGCCTGGTCACGAAGGTGTGGGGACAGTTATCGCAAAAGCTGACGATGTTAAACATCTAGCCGTTGGTGATAGAGTGGGTGTACCTTGGCTTCATAGCGCCTGCGGTCATTGTGAACACTGCCTAAAAGGCGACGAAAACTTATGCCCAGAGCAGTTAAATAGCGGCTATTCCGTCGACGGCGGATACGCACAGTACTGTAAAGCCGATGCCAACTACGTGGTAAAAATCCCCGAAGGCTTGTCATTTGTCGATGCCGCACCTCTATTCTGCGCGGGCGTCACCACCTATAAAGCACTAAAAGTATCGAAAGCCAAACCCGGTGAATGGGTTGCCATTATTGGTGTAGGGGGCCTTGGTCACTTAGCAGTGCAATACGCCAAAGCAATGGGGCTGAATGTAGTTGCGGTTGACACTGGCGAATCAAAGTTAGCACTGGCAAAAGATCTTGGCGCCGATTTATGTATCGACTTTAAGCAGAGCGATCCCGCAGAGTTGATGCAAAATAAGCTAGGTGGAGTCCAAGCCGTAGTTTGTACCGCGGTCTCAAAGCCTGCCTTTACGACATCATTTAACAGCGTGAAGCGCGGCGGTACTTGTGTGCTCGTTGGCTTACCACCTGAAGAAATGCCTATTCCTATATTTGATACCGTTCTTAAAGGTATTAGTGTTGTTGGCAGTATCGTTGGTACCCGTCAAGACCTCACTGAATGCTTACAGTTTGCCGCTGAGGGCAAGGTAAAGGCCATTATTGAAACCAAACCACTTGAGCAAATCAACGATATATTTGACGATATGCTCAATAGCGACATTAACGGCAGGATCGTGCTTACTTTCGACTAGACCCATCGAGCAGCCAAATACTTGTTATCCATTTGGCTGCTTTCTCACTTCGGCAAAGTAACAAAAGCCGAGAACGACCAACCAGAACGTGGGATGACAACGGCCAGAGAACAAATTGTTATTCCGAGCTTAGGTTAACTATACTTTGTGTATTCGAGTCTTAACAACGTTGAATACATGGCAGCCAGTCAAAGCAACATACTTCATCCAAGTCAGTCATTTAGCTTTAAGTACTTCTACCATATATCAGCGCTCTCCATGCTGCTTTTTTTTCTTTCTGTGGTGTTCACATTTTTGGCATTCGTCAATAAGGAAGCGCAAGAGCAAGAAATAGAAAGAAATTTTAATCTTGTTCGTTTATCCCAAGAGTTGAGACTCAGCTCAGATCAACTCACCATGATGGCTCGGGCTTATGCCGCCACGGGCAACCCCAAATTTAAGCAATTTTTTGATGAGATCTTAACGATCCGTAACGGCACTTCCCCCCGCCCTAAGCATTTGCACCGCGTCTATTGGGACATGTTGCTGGTCAAAGAGGGTCAAGCACCATTTGAAAAAGAAGCACCAAAAGCGCTACTGACATTATT
Source organism: Pseudoalteromonas sp. OF7H-1 (assembly GCF_022347825.1). Lineage (NCBI taxonomy): Bacteria > Pseudomonadati > Pseudomonadota > Gammaproteobacteria > Alteromonadales > Pseudoalteromonadaceae > Pseudoalteromonas > Pseudoalteromonas sp. OF7H-1. The sequence goes on from NZ_JAKRFX010000008.1 coordinate 61,267, forward strand.
ATTAGAAAATGGGGTTTCTACGGATGAATTAACTATGTTGCGAAATGCAGAGGATAAAAGTGAAGCACTCGTGTCACTTGAGCGTGAAGCCTTTAAACTCGTGACAGCAGGGAAAAATCAACAGGCCCTCAAGATTTTGTACAGCGAGGCTTACCTCCAAAGTAAAGTACAAATAATGACACACATCAATGCCTTTTTAGAACGCAGAGAACAGGATTTCAGCTCACTCCTTGCAAGCAGCAATAAAAAGGTAAAGTCCTATTATGGTGCCGCGTTTGTTTGTTTTATCTTGCTATTACTTAGTCTCATCGCGTTGTACAACTCTCGTTCTGCCATCCGTAAAAGTATTATTGATTATCTAAATACGGAGGTAAAAAGCCAAACTGAAGAGTTAATAGAAAAAAACAAAGCACTTAATCACGCGATCAGCGAACTCAGTGAGACTCAAAAACGCCTGATAAACGCCGAAAAGTCAGCAACGCTGGTGCGATTGATCCCAGGACTTGCCCATGAAATTAACACGCCGATTGGCGTCGCCATGACCGCTTCCAGTAACCAACTATTGCTTGTCGAAGGAGTAAGACAAAGGGTAAATAAAAATGAAATCGCCAAGTCTGCTTTATTGCATTCGATAGAAAATATTGAAAGCTGTGCCAAACTCGTCGTCAATAGTACCGAGCGGATCACAGGTATTATCGACAAGCTCAAAATCATCACCAATACTGGATTTGAAGGAGAAGTAAAGCCTATTTACTTACAGCCACTTATCACACGATGTGTGAGTGAGCTTGCCAATCAACACCCACATATTGATATTACCTTAGATATTCCCGAGGCACTTGCTATCACCGCGCCTGAAAGGTTGTTACAGCAGGTTTTCCAACCTGTAATAGAAAATGCGTTTTACCACGCCTTTGCTGATAACTCAATGCAAAGCCCATGTGTGATTATATCAGCTCAAGCCTCAAAACTTGGATATACGATTAAAGTCACGGACAACGGCAGCGGTATTCCATATGAAATCAAAGATAAAGTATTTGATCCTTTTGTTGTCGGTAATCGCACCCAAAAAGGCTTGGGTTTAGGGCTAAGCGTTGCGCTCGCTATTGTCACTCAGTACTTTAATGGCGTAATTGAGTGTGAAACAGAATCTAATTCCGGAACATGCATCATTATCAAGTTGCCGAGCTAGTCGCACTAGCGGACCCAGCCGATACTTAACAACACTCGCGTACCAGCTTCTACTTTAGAAACGGAATGCTCTGATTTATCGGGTCTAAAAAGTTTGATGCGACTGCTGCTATAAAGCGGATCTTTACACTTAAATTCACCGCCTAACTTAGCCCGCTTTAAAACAATATTTAGCCTGAAATGTTTCCCTGAAACGACTTTATCGGTGTGCGGTGGTACTTCGCATCCAGTCGGAAACTTCAGTAAATACATATCAAACTTAACTGGCCACATCGCGGTTGCTAGTAACATTTTTTGATAGCCGGACTGTTGTCTGCCAAGTTGCCAGCGAAAATACTTTGGTTTACTTTCCATAAATGCACACTTTAAGCTTCCCTATTATTGCGGTAGCGCTTTGTAAATAGAATACAGAGGAACAACGCACTGCCACTCTTCCTGAGAAATAGAGTACACAGCAAGGTTGAAGCACTCGTTCCGATAAACACCTTCACGACGTAATATGCCATCAAAGTTCGCACCAAATTGCTCAACCAACCGGCGTACTAAATCATTACGCTCGTCGACTCTAAATTCAACCAAAGCGAAGCCGAGAGTATTCAAATACTCTGTCACGAATAAACAAAACACCTTGTCGAAGAGAGTATCGTGAATAAACCAACTCTCTTCTACCAATACTTTTTTGGCCGCTGAGTCATCGACTGTAATTAAGATCATGCCAAGCATTTCGCGCGTTTGAGTTTGCCGCACACAAATACAGTGCTTTGATTTATCTTCAGCTGCTTGTAAAAAAGGTACTAGCACTTTTTGTTGTCGTAACTTTAATAACTCTTCGGCATCGTACTCTGCACCATATCTAAGCGAAAACAGATGCTCCAACCGTTGATATTCACCCGCTCTTAACGTTCTCAAAGCAAATGCCGAGTCCGAAAATTCAACACGGATGTCACTTATGGGGACGTTGTTTTCATCTGTTGGGGCGATCATTGGCTTTTCTGGGTGACGGTTGCATAACTCAGATTATTACACCTATTCAAGTCTAAAAGCTATGCCTGTGACTTCCCATCAACCTCAAACGACAAATAGTCCGTAAAGAACAAGCACAACCAAAGTCAACCCAAAGCCAACTCGGATCCGCTTGAGTACGGTCTCATCATTCAGTGTTTTAAAAATCACACCACCTAATACCAGCCACATTGTGTCGACCACTATCGCCACCACGTAGCACACGCTAGCGGCAAGTAGCGTAGCAACTAGGTTTGAGCTTGCTGGCACCGAAGCCGTCGCAAAAATAGCGATACAAGCCGCGTAGGCTTTGGGGTTGAGGAGGTTAAGAATAAACCCGTCTTTAAAGCTCGGTAGCTGCGCACCTGCATTGCCAAGCGCAGCGTTGTTTGCTGCGATTTTATAGGCAACATAAATTAAGTAGGCGGCTGCAAGCCATTTGAGTACAAGCGTCACTTGGGGATGACTAACCAGTAACCCTGCAACTCCAGTGGCAGCAAAGATCACCGCAACAAGCAATCCTGCCAAAATACCTGCTAAGAACGGGAAACCTTTTTTAACACCTTGACTCGCCCCCGTTGCAGCCAGCGCAAGTGGCGCTGGACCGGGAGAGCCAAGTAACACCGTGGTTGTGATTGCTACAGAAAGTAAAGCTTCAAACATCATATCGCCCTTATGAATTACAAGTCTGCATGGTGGAAACCAAAGAAGAAGCCGAATGACAGGCACACCTTCACGACCAAGCAACAACTCGGGAGGTTTCTTATCTTGAAAATAAGGCTCTTGGGAACAGAGCCTTTAATTTAGTGTGGAGCTACGCCTCTGGGACGCGAACTCGGCCTTCCATTAACACGCGAGCGCTGCGGCTCATAACGGCTTTTTTAGCTTGCCAACGGCCAGACTCTTGTAGTGCTTCCGCGCCAACCTTTAAGGTGCCTGACGGATGTCCAAAGGTCACGGAGTTAAGATCACCACCACCAGCGGCTTCGTTAACTAAGGTGCCAGGAATTGCCGCAGCGGTTGCTATCGCCACAGCGGCAGTGCCCATCATCGCATGGTGTAACTTACCCATGGATAAGGCGCGAACGTTTAAGTCGATGGTATTGGCTTCCACTGCTTTACCGCTCGATGCTGCATAAGATTTAGCAGGTGCAACAAAAGCAATCTTTGGGGTATGTTGGCGAACTTTCGCTTCGTCAATATGACCTATTAAACCCATTTTAACTGCGCCATAAGCACGGATCTTTTCAAATCGCTCTAGTGCAGCTGAGTCTCCATTAATTGCTTCTTGTAACTCAGTACCTTCATAACCTAAATCGGAAGCACGGAAGAAAAGCGTTGGGATCCCGGCACTTATCATGGTCACTTCAAAGGTGCCTTCATCAGGCACAGTTAACGTATCGACGAGATTGCCCGACGGAAACATATCAACATCTGGGTCGCTTGGATCCATAAACTCAACCACCACTTCCGCTGCTGGGAAAGTTACGCCATCCAGTTCAAAGTCGCCCGTCTCTTGCACTTCTCCATTGCTGATTGGAACATGCGCCACTATGGTTTTGCTAATATTCGCCTGCCAGATTTTAACGACAGCAACACCGTTCTCTGGCACTTTATTCGCGTCGACTAAGCCATTGCTGATTGCAAATGCCCCCACCGCAGCCGTTAAATTGCCACAGTTTCCGCTCCAATCAATAAATGGTTTGTCGATAGCAACCTGACCAAAAAGATAATTCACGTCATGGTCGGCTTTGTCGCTTTTACTTAAAATCACGGTTTTGCTGGTACTGGAAGTTGCACCGCCCATGCCATCGGTATGTTTACCATAGGGATCTGGGCTGCCAATCACACGTAGCAGCAAGTTATCTCGCGCTTCACCCGGTTGCTGCGCGTACTCGGGTAAATCTGTTAAATTAAAGAACACCCCTTTAGAGGTGCCGCCACGCATATAAGTGGCGGGAATTTTAATTTGCGGCTTAAATTGACTCATGGTTATACGCCTTCCGCTTCGAGGAAGTCTTGAGCAAAGCGTTGTAACACGCCACCTGCAGAGTAAATAGATACTTCTTCAAAGGTATCTAATCGACAAGTCACAGGCACCGCTACACGCTCACCACTTTGACGGTTAATCACGAGAGTTAATGTAGCACCTGGTGCTGGTTCACCCTCAACGTCATAGGTTTCTGTACCGTCAAGTTCAAGCGTTTTACGGGTAGTGCCCGCTTTAAACTCAAGCGGTAGTACACCCATACCGATTAAGTTAGTACGGTGAATACGCTCAAACCCTTCTGCTGCGATAACTTCAACTCCAGCCAAACGCACACCTTTTGCAGCCCAGTCACGAGACGAGCCTTGGCCGTAATCTGCGCCAGCAACGATGATCAGCGGTTGTTTACGCTCCATATAGGTTTCGATGGCTTCCCACATTCTGGTGACTTTGCCTTCAGGCTCAACACGCGCCAGTGAACCTTGTACTACTTCACCGTTTTCTACCACCATTTCGTTTAACAGTTTGGGGTTGGCGAATGTCGCACGCTGCGCCGTTAAGTGATCACCTCGGTGTGTCGCGTATGAGTTGAAATCTTCCTCTGGTAAGCCCATTTTGGCCAGATATTCACCCGCCGCACTGCTTGCTAAAATCGCATTCGATGGCGATAAATGATCAGTCGTGATGTTGTCCCCTAAAATCGCTAATGGACGCATACCTTTCATGGAGCGCTCACTCGCGAGTGCCCCTTCCCAATATGGAGGGCGACGAATATAGGTACTCGTTGGACGCCACTGATAAAGTGGGTCGTTGTCTTCACCATAGTCTACCGAGAGGTCAAACATTGGCTCATAAACGGCGCGGAACTGCTCTGGTTTTACGCTTTCTTTGATCACCGCATCGATTTCTTCATCGCTTGGCCAGATATCTTTAAGCGTGACTGGATTGCCCTCTTGGTCGCGACCTAAAACACCATTTTCAATATCAAAGCGCACGGTGCCTGCAATTGCATAAGCCACAACCAACGGTGGTGAAGCTAAGAAGGCTTGTTTTGCGTAAGGGTGAATTCGACCGTCAAAGTTACGGTTACCCGATAACACTGCCGTTGAGTATAAATCACGGTCAATCACTTCTTGTTGAATTTTCGGATCAAGTGCGCCACTCATGCCATTACAAGTCGTACAAGCAAAGGCAACAACACCAAAACCGAGCTGCTCAAGCTCAGGTAGGAGCTTTGCCTCTTCCATATAAGAACGTACCGCTTTTGACCCCGGTGCAAAAGACGTTTTCACCCAAGGTTTACGAGCAAGGCCTAATTTATTGGCATTACGTGCTAGCAAGCCTGCGGCAACTACGTTGCGTGGGTTACTGGTATTCGTGCAGCTGGTGATCGCAGCGATGATCACCGCGCCATCTGGCATCAAACCATCTTTTGGCGCTTCAATCTCTTTAACGATACCTTGATTAGCAAGGTCGTTAGTTGCAACGCGGCGATGCGGATTTGAAGGACCGGCAATATTACGCGTCACCGTCGACAAATCAAACTTAAGTACACGCTCGTACTGCACGTTTTCTAGGGAATCAGCCCAAAGTCCTGTTAGCTTAGCGTATTTTTCCACCAGCTTGATCTGCTCGTCATCACGGCCTGTGAGCTTCAAATAATCAATGGTTTGCTCATCGATGTAGAACATGGCCGCGGTTGCACCGTACTCTGGTGTCATGTTTGAAATTGTCGCACGGTCACCTAAATTAAGGTCTTGCGTACCTTCACCAAAGAACTCTAAGTAGCTAGAAACGACGCGCTCTTTACGCAAAAACTCAGTGATCGCCAGTACGATATCTGTTGCGGTGATCCCCGGTTGGCGTTTGCCAATGATTTCAACCCCAACAATATCCGGCAATCGCATGTAGGAAGCACGGCCAAGCATCACGCTTTCAGCTTCAAGGCCACCCACACCAACGGCAATAACACCAAGTGCATCAACGTGTGGCGTGTGGCTGTCGGTGCCAACAAGCGTATCTGGGAAGGCAACACCGTCGCGCGCTTGAATAACTGGCGACATTTTTTCTAAGTTGATTTGGTGCAAAATACCGTTGCCTGGCGGGATCACATCAACGTTTTTAAATGCCGTTTTCGTCCAGTTGATAAAATGAAAACGGTCGTCATTTCGACGGTCTTCAATCGCGCGGTTTTTCTCAAATGCATCTTCTTCATAACCGGCGTGCTCTACAGCCAAGCTGTGATCCACAATCAGTTGAGTCGGTACGACTGGATTGACTTTAGCCGGATCGCCGCCTTTTTCAGCGATAGCATCACGCAAACCCGCAAGGTCGACTAGTGCAGTTTGACCCAAAATATCATGACAAACCACACGAGCTGGAAACCACGGAAAGTCCAAATCGCGACGACGCTCGATAATTTGTTCAAGATAATCATTGAGTTTTTCAGGCTCAGCGCGGCGTACTAAGTTTTCAGCAAGGACGCGTGAGGTATAAGGTAAAGTCTCGTAGCTACCTGGTTTGATGGCTTCTACCGCTTCTTTTGTATCGTAATAGCAAAGCTCAGAATCAGGTAAACGTTTACGGAATTGAGTATTCATAGCAACTTCCAACAATCGGTGACGGAGAACAGGCGGCCATGGCGACCGCCAGAATAGATTCGAACAGTGTTCGATTAACGCTCAGAAATGGCAGGAACTGGGCGTAGCTCCTCGCCAGTATATTCCGCCGATGGACGAATGATACGGTTATCTGCGCGCTGCTCCATAACGTGTGCAGCCCAACCTGTTAAGCGTGACATAACAAAGATTGGTGTGAACAATTTAGTCGGGATCTTCATGAAGTTATAAGCTGATGCATGGAAGAAATCGGCATTACAGAATAGTTTTTTCTCGCGCCACATGACTTCTTCACAGCGTACAGATACAGGGTAAAGTACCGTATCACCCACATCTGCCGCTAGTTTTTCAGACCAACGTTTGATGATTTCATTACGAGGGTCACATTCTGAATAGATAGCGTGACCAAAGCCCATGATCTTCTCTTTACGCTCAAGCATACCCATCATTTCTTGCTCTGCGTGATCCGCAGATTCAAAGCGCTCAATCATTTCCATTGCCGCTTCGTTTGCGCCACCGTGAAGTGGGCCACGTAGAGAGCCAATCGCACCAGTAATACATGAATGCATATCAGAAAGCGTTGATGCACAAACACGCGCTGTAAAGGTTGATGCGTTAAACTCGTGCTCTGCATAAAGAATAAGTGATACGTGCATCACACGCTCATGTAGCTCACTTGGTTTTTCGCCGTGCAATAAGTGTAAGAAATGTGCACCGATTGAATCGTCATCCGTCTCCACATCGATACGAACGCCATCATGGCTAAAGCGATACCAGTAACAAATAATGCTTGGGAAGCTTGCTAGCATGCGATCGGTTACTTTACCTTGCTCATCAAAGCTTGCTTCACCTTCAAGGTTGCCAAGCATTGAACAACCCGTACGTAATACGTCCATTGGGTGTGCATCAGCAGGAATACGTTCTAATACTTCTTTTAACGCCTGCGGCAAACCGCGCATTGCTTTTAGTTCGCTTTTATAATCGTCTAATTCAGCTTGATTTGGTAAGTTACCTTTAAGGATAAGGTGAGCCACCTCTTCAAACTGACAATTTTCAGCTAGATCCTTTACATCGTAGCCACGATAAGTCAAACCTGAGCCCGACTTACCTACCGTTGATAGTGCTGTTTTTCCTGCTACTTGACCACGAAGGCCCGCGCCACTTAGTACTTTAGCCATATTATTGTCTCCTGAATTTTTTACCTGCTGGGTATTGATATTTTGTGCTGCTGAGCAACCCTCAACAGCTTTAATTTTTTACTTATTCTTACCTTCGGCGAATAATGCATCGAGCTTTTGCTCATAATCGTGATAGCCAAGGTAATCATACAAATCCATTCGGGTTTGCATGGTATCGAGTACCGCTTTCTGGTCCCCATTTTCTAAAATAGACTGATACACTAGCTCCGCCGCTTTGTTCATCGCTCTGAACGCACTCAATGGGTAAAGCACCATATCTACACCCCACTCACCCAGCTCAGCTTTGTTCCAAAGTTCTGTCTTACCAAACTCAGTGATATTCGCGAGGATGGGCACATCAAGTGCTTCGCTAAATGCGCGATAGTGTTCTTCAGTTTGTACCGCTTCTGCAAAAATGCCATCAGCGCCTGCTGCAACATAGGCTTTTGCACGCTCAATTGCCGCTTCTAGCCCTTCTTGTGCAAAAGAATCTGTTCTTGCCATAATGAAAAAGTCAGGATCGGTGCGCGCATCAACTGCTGCTTTAATACGGTCAACCATTTCTTCGGTCGACACGATTTCTTTATTTGGACGGTGACCACAGCGTTTTTGCGCTACTTGATCTTCCATATGTACCGCAGCTGCACCTGCTTTTTCCATATCTCGGATGGTTTTTGCAATATTGAATGCGCCGCCCCATCCAGTATCAATGTCGACCATTAAAGGTAGATCACAAGCCGAGGTAATGCGACTAACATCTGCAATTACATCATTTAGAGATGTCATTCCTAAGTCAGGTAAACCATAAGATGCATTAGCAACGCCACCACCAGAAAGATAGATAGCTTGATGACCGATTTTCTTTGCCATCATCGCGCTATATGCGTTGATAGTGCCGACGATTTGAAGCGGTTTGTTGGCTTTTAATGCTTCACGAAATTTTTTTCCTGCGCTCATGATGATGTTCTCTCTTAAAAGTGTGATTGATTGCTTGCTAACTTGGTTGCGATATTATTTTTAGAATATTGAATATGTCGACGCATCAGTATTTCTGCCAGTTCTGGGTCGCGGTTACTGATCGCACGAACGATATGTTTATGCTCGTCAAATGCCGTGGTGACGCGGGGACCGGCCATCCCTAACTGCACACGATACATACGTACCAAGTGGTACAGTCCATTGACTAGCATAGAGATAAGACTCGCATTTTTACTGCCAAGAATAATGCGGTAATGAAAATCGAGATCGCCCGCTTCTTGATAATAAGAATGTTGGTTTTTGACTTCATCGAATTGACTCGACAACAAACCTTCTAAGTCTTGAATTTCAGTGTCAGTCATGTGCTGCGCTGCAAGCCTTGCCGCCATACCTTCTAGTGCTTCACGGATCTGATAAAGCTCCATTAACCCTTCCGGTGTGAGAGTAACAACGCGCGCCCCTACATTGGCTTTACGTTCAACTAAGTGACATGACTCCAAGCGATTAATTGCCTCGCGAACAACCGCTCTGCTGACTTCATACTTTGTCGACAATTCCATTTCGCTGAGCTTAGAACCTGCCGCTATTTCACCTTCTACAATTTCCTTTCGCATACGAAAGAATGCTTTATCAGAAGAAGTAACCGCTTGCTCGTCAAAAAAGCTCATCATTCGTTAGCCAGTCTTAGTAATTTAAGTTGTAGACAATATAGTGCTGGTTGACGCGTACGTCAACCAGCCCCGCCGTAAATTGTCGACAATTTTCAATATAAGCAGTATTCACCATATTTATAACTTGTGACAAATAATCAGTCTGATGTATTTATCTCGATACGGTATCAGGAAAGGATTAATTGCATCGCTCAAAAATCATGCATATTATGAAGATACCTTTACTTTAGCCTGAAGATTACGATGCGGTGTTTTCAAATAGTAATGCTTCCCCTACTGCTAATAACCAGCTTAGCGCAGGCGAAAACCTATACCGTACTGGTCTATCACGGTGCTAATCCTCCTTACTATTTCGAAGAACAGGGAAAACCCAAAGGTATTTTTGTCGACATTTTTCAAGAGTTGGCAAAACTGACTTCACACCAATTTGAGTTTATGCCGCTCTCTGTCGCTAGAGGACAGCGCTATTTCGACCAAGGTAAAATAGATATTGAACCTGGGATCAATAAAGTGTGGCGGGCCGAAGCAGACGTTCCGGGGATTTACAGCATCGACTATGCCTTCTCAACCGAAGTGCTGCTTGGGTATCAATCTCGTTGTGTGGGCAAGCATAGACCCGAGCAGTTTTATGGCACGTTAGTCGGCAAAGTAAGAGGATATCGTTACGATAATTTTGAAGCGCACTTAGGCGAAGACAAGATAGTAGTTTATGAAAATGTATCGGAGAAAGAACTGCTCGCACAGCTTGAACATGAGCGTTTAGACTACATCATGATTGGTTCGGTGACAGCAGACTACTATATTTCACAACAACCAAAGTATCGAAAATTTCAGTCTTGCTATGAAATAAGCCGATTACCCGTACATATGCGCTTACAGCCTCATCTAACTGAGTTACAAACGGAAATAAATATCGCCTTGCGACGAATGGTTAATGACGGAAAAATAAAATCCATCTATGCTAAATATAGATTAACGCATTAATGTGTGGAGTAGTTTGGTAATGACGAATGCTGTTGTTGGACGTCTACTACTGTTTATTTTACTGATTAGCCCGTTGCCCTTATGGGCGAAATTACAGGTTGTTACGGAACTTTCTCCACCCAATCAAACCATAGAAAACCACCAAGTTGCAGGCTCAAGTACCGATCTGGTCAAAGCGATTTTAAAAGCGGCTGAACTTGAGGGACAGTTTTCTATTTACCCTTGGGCTAGAGCTTTTAAATTAGCGCAGCATGACAAACATACCTTGATTTATAGCATCGCAAAGACCCCCGCGAGAGAAGACAGCTTTCATTGGATTGGCCCCGTTGCTGTGTTTCATTTAGGGTTTGTTACCAATCGCTATCGTGAGGACATAAAAATTCAATCACTTGAGGATGCTAAACAATACAAAATAGCAGTTCAGCGTGGTGATATCGCCGAAGGCACACTTAAAGCACTTGGATTTAACTTTGTTCAAACCAGCGACATCGAAAAATCATATGAGTTACTCGTCGCAAATAGGGTTGATTTAGTGATTGATGACCCGCGTTATATCAAAACCATGGCCATAGAGCTTAACCTTCCTGCTGACCACTTTACCTTTTTATACGATGTGGAAGCACTCTCGGTAAAAGGTTACCTTGCAACGAACAACCAGTTACCTTTAGCGATCGTTGAGAGACTACGTAGTGCATTTACTAAGATTAGTAAAACAGAAGCTTACCGACGCGTTTTAGAGCTGTAGTACAGCATTTATGGGGCTCTCATTTTACTATCTAAACCGTTTAGACAATCAAATACCTCCATACTGGCATTTTCCATATTTGCTAACATAGAAATCAGTGTCTCTTTGTCACCTCGCGCACTAGCTCGCAATGCACTAATTCCCGATTCATGCACTTTGGCATGAGGTGATTCTAGACGTTTATAATCACCGTAATTAGAAAAATCAGCCTTACCTTCTCCCTCGTAATACCACTTACCTAAGCGGCATTGATGATGATCGGCAAATTTGCTTTCATCCCCCTCCTTACCTTCTCGAATCGCCTTGTAAATGTTTACTTTCCAAACTAAGTGATCGAGCTTCACCGTTTGCACAAACGTGCTCATGCTGGCTGCTGAAATTACATCGGCCATCATTTTTGAGGTTGAAGCCATAGATCCGACGGATTCATTGATTTCTGAGGCTGTATTAGATACTACCAGCGTCTCTTCTGTACTTTGCTTAACATGTTCAAATGCATTATCAGTGTGCTGCGTTGTCACGTTAGTTAAACTAGAGATTTTCTCAGCCGCTTCTGATGAACGACCTGCAAGTGTTCGTACTTCGTCTGCTACTACAGCAAACCCTCGGCCCTGCTCACCGGCTCTGGCTGCTTCAATTGCCGCATTTAAAGCCAGTAGGTTGGTTTGCTCAGCAATACTCTGTACTTGTGAAACAAATGAATTAATTTCTGATGCTGACTGCGATAATTGCTCAAATGACGTATTTAAACGTGTAGATTGTTCTGTTAAGCCGCACAAGACTTGAACACAATTTGTTAGCCCTTCACTGATCCCCTGAAAATCTTTTAAACTACCCGTTAACCTCGTTTCCTCACCTTTCAGTAGATCAGCCGAAGTAGCCACATCGTGCCTCACAGCATCAAGCATTTCTAAAGATAAAAAGAAGTTTTGTACTATAGTTCGCTCAATTTCAACGGCTTTTGCCACCTCTGCTGCTTCTTCATAGGCAGTATGTAATCTTCGTTCAACATCATCCAAGCGTACTTGAAGTAATGTATTATCATTTTTAACAGAATCGAGTTCGGCCAGCAGCTGTGTTACGTTATCCTTTTTGAAAAACATCAAACACTCCTACAAAAAAAGAGCAAAAGAGAATGGTTTAGTGAAACTGGTTTACTAGTGTAAAGAGTAGCCCATATCTTTGAAAAGGGATAAAATTTCGCTATTAAACCTGCTGATTACAGTAACGATTAGAGAGGAAAAACAGTGATTGAACGAATTGATACCAAACAACGAATGAGCCGCATTGTAAAACACAATGGTACTATTTATTTATGTGGCCAAGTCTGTAAAGACGCCGAGCAAGGAATTAGGGCACAAACTGAAACCATGCTTGAGAAAGTTGATGAGCTACTTATTCAAGCAGGCAGCGACCGCAAACACATTCTTTCTGCGACAATTTATATTAAAGACATGAAGTATTTTGCAGAAATGAACGAGGTTTGGGATGCATGGGTGCCTGAAGGTTATGCACCAGCTCGCGCTTGCGTAGAAGCGAGCATGGCTCGTGATGCATTACTTGTTGAGATTTCGGTGGTTGCTGCAGAAATCTAGTCTAAAAAACATAAGCCTGATTTAGATAGGGCTTGCCTTTACTCTGTCAGATTTGGTTTTTAGATATTGATCAAATTTGACAGCCGTATTTGACGAATCAGTGTCAGGTGGTAATGATACCACCTAAAGTAGTGTCCGGATTTATTGAACCACAACACTATGGCTTCTCTGCTTTGCGTGTCTGTGACTCCAGTGACCTTATGAGTGCTAACTTTCGCGGCGGTCAATGGCGCTTTAAAACTCCATAACCTCTGAACACTTATCCACTTAAGTATTTGCTTTTTTCACAAATTTCGCCGTAACCAACATTTCGCCAACACCATCAACTTTGCAGTCAAGTTCATGGTCTTTTTTATCGAGCACGCGCCTTACCAAAGCCTTAGTGCCAATCTTAATGACTTGTGAGCTGCCTTTAATCTTAAGATCTTTAATCACAGTGACTTTATCGCCATCCGCTAATAGTGTGCCATTGGCATCTTTTACTTGAATGTCGTCCTCGGTAGCAGTCACGCTTGGATCCCATTCGTAAGCACATTCAGGGCATACTAGCTGACTTTGATCTTGATAAACATATTCAGAATTGCACTTGGGGCAAGGTGGTAAAGACATATATTGTCCATTCGCTAATTCAATTTAAAGCACATAGTAATATCAACGTTCTGAATTTAATAGGGATAATGTCAACTCTTTCGATCCGAGAATTTAGGGTGAGTTTTTGGCACTCAATTTGCTAACTAATAATCGTATTTAACCAAATGCATGGAAGGAATTCTCAATGATTATTAATCAATCTAGTAATGTCAGTGCCGTATACTCTCAACTTGTACAACAGCAGTCCACGTCTCGACAAGATGAGAAACAGGAAGTAGTAGCCACAGATACTGTAGCAATCAGTGAGGCTGGCAAACAAGCGCACCAAAACTGGCAAAATATTGCCTCTAAATATGATGTAAATAATATTTCGGCTCAAGAAGCTCGCGCTATGTCTAAAGAGTTGTTTGAAGGGGGGCTTATCAGTACTGGTCAAATGATGGCGATCGGTGCTCCAACTTCTATGGTGGAAAATCCATCTCAAAAATACAATCTACTTAATGACATGAAACATACTTTTAGTTTATCAAACTCGCTTTCAGCTCAAACCAAAGAGGCTAGAGCCAACTATTTAAATTCGATATCGATTTTGGAAAGGCTCAACAGTGAAAGAAAGGGACTAAATGGCTAAAATATTCTAGATAGGTGCATTTAGTATTATTCAAATGCACCTTAGTGTTTAGTTCAAATCAAACTAATTAATATAAAGCGAGTCGCTTGACGTACCAAATGGCGAAGCTGTTGAATTTGAAGAAACTTTAACTTGACCAGACTCTTGACCTGAGAAGTCCCAACCATACAACCAACCCGTGACAGTTTCCCCAACCGAACAACGGTGTAAATCGTTGCCACACCGAGCTTCACTCAATCCAGTTGATTTAGAGATCCCATTCATCACCGCATTATTCGGATTGCCATAACCAAACTGCCAAGCGTAGATAAATAGATAGCTGCCACCGTGGTTAGTTCCTGTAGAAAGTTGACTTTGTGAAATAGTCTGATCGCCGCCTAATTGCGAACGTACGATACCCAGCTCAAAATACGTGATCCCTTGAGCCGGTGCCATTGGCATGATCTCAGCACTACTCATTGAAAACTCATCTCTCGCGACAGGTGCATGCATAGCTAGTGGGGATTGTTCAAAGTCTAGCGAATAGTAAGTAGTTGGGTTTTTCATCACACCTTGCTCGATATCTCCAGCAACAGCAGAAAATGCGGAAGTGAGAGCCAACATTAGTAGCATTGAATAGCTTTTTTTCTTCATCTTAATTGTCCTTTTAAACACTGTTTAAGTTATCGATGCCAGTTATGTCAATTCGTTTTAACTTATACACATTAGCAAGCTATGGATAACACTTTCAAAATTAAAACAAGCTCTTAGGTTAATCTTGAAATGCATATGGCTTAGCTAAAATTAAAGCGGCATCTACTCAAAGGTAGATAACTTCATTACGAGGATTGATATAAACCGCCGCTGGCAGTTACAAACATTAACACAAAAAGAACATCAAACAACAAAATAAACAAATTAATTTACATTCAGTGTATAACAGGATCTGGGTCAAGTGGTAAATAAGCCAAGCACGCTGGACATCAGTAATGCCAATGCGTTGTAAAGTAGAAAGTAGATGAGTAATAGTCAAAAACTGAAGCGATTATATTTAACTTGAGGTTTGGATAAGGAATGTTCCAACTCATTGTTGCTAAAGCACAACTTAGTTTTCTCCTTGTCTAGCCAGAGAGTTTTAGGGAAAACACCGCTTCCGCGTCCTGCTCTCGCTAAGGTACCTGCATCCTGTAGGCAAGGCGAATTTACGCACCAATAGCTGGCTATTGGAAGTGAATTCAACGCAGTTAGCGCTAAAACTGGCTGCTAGAAAGGCATTAATTATCCGCAGCTCAGGTTATTTATTGACTGAGTGGAAAATTTTTTGATATTCAGGCACAAAAAAAGCAAGCCTTAGCTTGCTTTTTCTTCATCAATTAAGCGATTAAAGCTTAACGATTTTCTCAGCTTGAGGACCTTTCTGGCCGTCAGTAACTGTGAATTCTACTCTGTCGCCTTCAGCTAGGGTGCGGAAACCGTCACCTGTAATTGCGCTGAAGTGTGCGAACACGTCAGGGCCATTTTCTTGAGCGATGAAACCAAAACCTTTAGACTCGTTAAACCACTTAACGGTACCTGTAAGAGTGTTAGACATAATACTAATCCTGATATAAAAACAAAAACCAATGCTGCGCATTGATGAGCTATGCCCATGTGGGCGCATAGACCTAAATTTGTAGAGTGGATAAAACTTCAGGACGGTACTACTACAAGCAAACACTTATACAACAACGTAATGGAGATTTTAAAACACTGACTCAAATTCTGTCTATGAACATCATATAGGGATTCCGCCCTAAGTCAATGTATTTTTAATCATCAATATGACTTGCTAATGACAAATATCAATATTTTTTTCACGGCTTTTTCAACACCCTATTTTTTAAACACATTATTCCCCTAACCCTGTGTAAATAATAGAGATTGCAATAAAATATTCATAAAGCTAGAGAGGCTTTTTTGACTCTAATTCCCGAATTAATTGCACCACTTGCTCGACAACCACTTGCGGGGCTTTCATAGGTACGGTGTGGTCGCTTCCCTTGGCAATAATTAGCTCAGAATCACAATGTGATGCCAATGCTTCTTGTCCTTCTCGCCATGCTTTAACATCGCGTTGAGTTGGATCAAATGGTCTTTGGGCAACGATAACACGACACGGAATATGCTCAGGTGCTTGGTGCGCCCGAACACTCGCAACTGTTTCACTTAGCGCTTGAGTTTCTCGGCGCAGAGCTTCACCGAAGGTATTTTCTGGCAGAGTACTCAAGGGGTGAAGTAGCTTATCCTGCGCTAAGGCATGGGTTTTATCAATGAAGTAAACGGTCACAGGGTCAACATACAACAAGGCTGCAACTTGCTCAGGATAATAGGTGATGTAGTTTTGCATTACATAGTATGCGTATGAATGACCGACATAGATAAACGGCGGCCGAATATCAAGCGCTCTCAACACTTCACGAAGATTACGATTATCCGTATCAACACTATAGGCTCTGCGGCTAAGCTCGCTTTTGCCATAACCTTCACGGTTATAGGCCACCAATGTATTGGGTACTTGCTGCGCGAGACCCATCATTACTGGTGTCCAATAAATTGCAGGCGCTGCAGAACCACTTTCAAAAACAACGGCAGGTTCATTGCCCGCAACATGATAAACCTGCAAAGATACTTTGTTCGCAACCACGATGTGCTCTTGAATATCACGTTCGAGCGCAATCTGTGCATAAGCACTATTAACGAACAACAACCCAAATAAAGTTAGCGTGCGATACATATCGTTTCCTTGATATCTATAGTTCGACTCTAAAGTTAGCAGCTAGATGCACCATAAGCTAATGACATTTTTGCTGCATCTCCCCTTTATTTAAACAAAGTAAAAGCGACACTTAAAACTCAAATTCCAATGCAAGTCTAAAGCTATGATCTTTGCCAGATTGGCTGATCTCCGAAATAAAACCCGCTTCCCATTTCAGCTGTTTTTGACCTTCGAATCGATGCAGTCCGATAAACCCTGGGCCAACACCAAAAAAGTCTTCTCCGACATAGACTTCAATTGCCGGCTGAAAAGCACTATACAAGCGGTAGCGCAGTTGCGCTCTAAACTCAGATTCCCATTCATCCTCAATGTCTTTACCCCACTCCCTCACCAAAAATGCATTCATGGTAAGGCTCGTGCGGCCAAATTCCTTCTCAAATAAAAACCCTGCGGTTGCTTCATAGGCATCGAATTTATGGCGTTTTTCAAGCTCAAACAACATGCCAATATCCGCCCAGTAGCGCCCTTGCTCTACAAATTGCCACCGCGACTCTAACTCGTAAGCTGCCAAGTCAAAGTTGCCCTCATCGTCGCGCTCACCAATGGCATAACCTTCAACAGTCATTGTCTCAGTGAGACTCCAACCAAGCCCTAAGCGCTGTGCCAACACATTCCCTTGCTCGGTTTGGCGAGATAGTAGTCGCCACTCCAACTCACGTTCAAGCGGTAAAACGTATGGATGATAAACTTTGTCCACCACCATACCATCCGCTTTTGCACTAAACGCCACAATCCCAAAAAAACTCACCAGCAGCGCGAGTAAAACATTATTTCGCATGCGCTGTTCTCCAATATGTACATCCCAAGAACGTAATCAACGCGCCTCCAAACCCTGCAAGCGTCGCAGCATTTGGTGTTGCCTCATACCCCACTAATACTCTCAGCACTCGACCAACAACACTGTGTTCGTCCACAATCTGTCGCAAGTCTATTTCAAGTCTGGCGGCACTAATTAAGTCCACTTGAAGCGCCAAGTCCAATGCAATCGACACCTTACTCGCACCGTGTAAAGCCAATAACAACAGC
Source organism: Pseudoalteromonas sp. OF7H-1 (assembly GCF_022347825.1). Classification (NCBI taxonomy): domain Bacteria; kingdom Pseudomonadati; phylum Pseudomonadota; class Gammaproteobacteria; order Alteromonadales; family Pseudoalteromonadaceae; genus Pseudoalteromonas; species Pseudoalteromonas sp. OF7H-1. The sequence goes on from NZ_JAKRFX010000008.1 coordinate 79,258, forward strand.
AACAACCAAGGTAAGTGCTTACTCTTCAGCCAATCAAGGAAAAAGAAGAGTAGAATAGAAAAGCTCAAACAGATCCCCACACCAAGCGAGGTGCCAATGGCGAGGGTTTGACCATCCGCTGGCTTTGAATAAGAGAACGCAAAGCTTGCCAAATGGTGCAAGTACAGTACCACGGCTAGTCCAAAGGCCAAGGCTGCAAGTGCCGTATGTCCGGTGCGTTTTGTTGCAATCATTAAGCAAAATAAACTGAGTAGTAGTCCTATTTGCAATAACTCGAACCCGCGATAATCAAAACTCGAGGCTATTTCTCCACCCAAAAACCATATGCCAAAACAGCCGACTAGCCCCGTACTCAACGCGATGAGTGTCGTTTTAAGTGGTAAAGCAGCATTGGTACATTGTGCTAATAGTACCCAAAGTACAGTTACTGGTAATAATTGGTTCACGCTCACCACCACCGCATTAAGAAGCATTGTTTGGCTCCTTCACGATAACGATACCTTGTGCTGTATTTGGTGAAAATTCACCAAAAAAACTATATTCACCGGGTGCTAGCGGGCCGATATAAATCACACTTTTACGGTTCGGAAAAAGCACTTTTTCACGATTAAGATCAAAACTGTCAAACTCTTCAACCTGAGGGTCTTGATTTTCGATGATGAGCTTTACTTTACGATTTGCAGGTACCTCAACGTGTGCTGGTGTAAATAAATGATTTTTAAGAATAATGGTATAACTTTCTTCCGCCCACAAGGCGAAACTACAGGTCGCCAAAGGCAAACCAAGCGCGAAAGACAGCGAAGAGACCTTAGTCCTTAGCATCCAGCCCCCTCGGTAAATTTACACAAACTCTAAGCCCGCCTAAATGACTACGAGCAAAAGAGATATCTGCATGATAAATTGCAATTATATGATTGACTATCGCCATTCCTAAACCTGCCCCTTTTTCCCCTGAAGGGTGTTTATCTCCACCAACGCGATAAAATCTGTCAAAAATTCGTTCTATTTCCGCATCCGACATACCACAACCCGAATCATCGATTTGCCATACAACCCGCTGCGCATGCTGCTGAATTTTTACTTCTATGTCACCTTCAATTGGCGTGTATTTATTAGCATTACCAATTAGATTAGAAAATAATGTGGTTAATGTGAACTCACAGCCCTCTAAGGTCGCTTCTGACGCTTCTAAGCTGATATTTTGTGATTTTTGTTCAATTCTCGGGTAACAGTTAGCAATCAAGTCTTGAGTTAATGCCACTAAGTCTTGCTGCGCAAATTGCTTATGCCACAGTTCTGGCTCTGTACGCGCTAACGTCAGCATTTGTTCAACCACATGGTTTAGCTGCTCAAGCCCTTTTGACATAGCAGTGGCACTGGGATGCTTAGTATCATGCGTTAAATTATGAAGATGAATTTTTAAGCTTGCGATCGGTGTTTTTAACTCATGAGCGGCATCGGAAGCAAAATAACGCTCTTTGAGATACGCGACTTCAACCTTTTGAAAGAGGTCATTTAGTGTCGCGATAACGATTGCCACTTCCGCTTTGTCGCTTTGCACTGCCAGCTGTGTAAAGTCTTTGGGGTTACGTCGTCTAAGCTCTTTAGAAAGATCTCGTAAAGGTTTTAACGCCGTATAAATAATCCATGCAATAAACACCGCAAGAAACGGCATAATCACCACCAATGGCGTCATTGCTGAGACAATCATACCTTCAGCAAGGGCAAAACGCTTTTGTACTGGCTCAGCCACCAGTATTTGCCTTTCGCCAAACGCTTCACTGAAGGTTCTGAGTCTAGTCGCCCCCACATTTTGGGTGCTAAACCCAGCATGATATTTAAGCTTGTTCTTGTACTTAGCAAGTAGCTCACTACCCGCAACAACTTGATTGTGCTCAAGCACTAAAAAGTAAAATGCGTTGTTACCCGCACCACTGGGCAAGGTAGTCGCAGTAACTTGAGCATTAACGAGTGTTGCGATGGACTCTAAATGGCTGTCTAATTGTGTTTGTGCCATCGCCATGCTGGAGTGATAACCCCGTAGTAGCGCCATGGATGCAGTCAGCACCAAAGCTGACACTAAAATTAGGGTCAACTTTCTCGTTATTGAAGCACCTCCAAGCGAGCTTTTCGTGCCCACTAAGCCCCCTTGCCAACCACATAGCCAATGCCACGCAGCGTTTTGATAAATCCATCGGGCATTTTCTTGCGGAGGTGGTGAATATGTACCTCAATAGCATTAGAGCCTAAAGCTTCTCCCCAATCATAGAGCTTAGATTCTAACTGAGTTTTAGACAGCACACGGCCGCTGTTTTCCATCAGCGCCTTGAGTAGCATATATTCTTTACGAGGTAATTCTTGAGCGCTACCGCTTACAAGCACCTCGTGACTGGCGAGATCTAACACGACATCGTTGCAGCTCAACGTGCTGCTCACTTGTTTGGTGAAGCGTCGACCAATCACCCGTAAACGCGCAAACAGTTCTTTAGGCTCAAACGGCTTAGCCAAATAGTCATCAGCCCCTAAATCCAATCCTGCAATCTTATCATCAAGACTATTTCTTGCCGTTAGAATGAGCACAGCAGTTTGCGATTTGGTTTTTTTCAGCGCCTTGAGTACCGCCAAACCATCTCCGTCGGGTAGACCTAGGTCAAGCACCACCAGCTCAAATTCACCAGATTCAACAAAACTGATTGCTTGTCTTTGCGTCGGCGCGTGCTCGATGGCATACCCTTCTTTTTTGAGTGATGCGATGAGCCCCTGTGCCAGTAGCTCATCGTCTTCTACAAGTAATAGCCTCATTTATTCCTTCTTTTTAGCTTTTTTTCGACTTTCGCCAATAGCTGTGCCACTTCTTCTTGGCGGTATTCATCGGCTTTTTCTCTACCTGGACGACTTGGCGCATTCTGCGCTTTTTTCAAGTGCGCAAGTGCAGCACTATAATCACGTTCGTCATATAAAAACTGTGCATAGAAATAGTTTACATCAATTCCTGCCGGATTGATCGCTAATGATTCTTGGAACAGCTTTTTCGCCTTTTTATCGCTGCCAAACCCAATTGGCCAGCCTGGGACCTGAGCATAGAGCGTGCCTAAACTCGTTAATGCAGAACCAGACAGTGCGTTTTTATCAAGTTCAATGGCTTTTTCGAATGAGGCTTTCGCATCTTTGGCAAGACCAAGCGCCCCCAAGCCACCTTTCGCTCCTGCAAAGCTCGACTGCACAATACCACGCCAGATGTAAGCTTCAGCGCGATCTGGATATTGTTCAACAAATGCCACGCACTGCTTAACCAATTCTTCAAATGCTTTTTCTTGGGCATCGCCCTCGGTTTCATAATTTACCATTGCCCATTTAGTTTGGACTTGGCTAAGATCATCGTCAAATGCAGCCCAAGCACCTTGACTGAATACCAGTAATGTTGCTGAAGCTAACAAGGTTTTTAGTGCGTTCATCGTAATGACTCCTTAGTGGAAAAAATGGTTTGGATGGTTTTCACTTTTTTGATTAATGCGTTATCAACGAGCTCTGGTAACAAGCCATTAAGTCTCGCAAAAAACCTTTCAGGAAAACCAATGGCAGCACGTTTGGTGTTGCTATGGAGCAATTTCATAAAAGCTTGTGCGACGACCTCTGGCGAGTCCATCTGATTGCCTAGTGCATGGTTTACAGCTGTCGCGCGGTCGTCATTCATTTCAGTTGTGGTTGCGCGTGGCGCGAGATATTTAACCGCTACTTGGTTATCGAGTTCCCGCGTCAGTGCCTCTGTAAAACCACGCAAACCGAACTTGCTTGCGCAATAACTGCTTTGGTATGGAAAGCCGATAGAACCAAACGCTGAACCTACGTTAACTATGGTGCCATGACTTGAGATCAGTTGTGGTAAACAGGCTTGACTAACTAGCATGGGCGCCAATAAATTCGTCTCCATCTGCTTTTTCAAGTCAGTTGGTAAAATTTCAGCAAACCCAGCCATGGTATTAATGCCCGCGTTGTTGACGAGTAAGTCAACCCCACCCATAGTCGCCGCTTTTCTCGCGATTTGTGTCGCAGCGTCCTCAGCGGTGATATCCAAAGCAAGATAATCGTGTTCTCCGGATAACCCTGCTATCACCTGCTTTAATTTTTCGCTGTCTCGACCAATCAGCAAACAACGCCAATTATGCATGGCCAACTGTTTACTAATGGCTCGGCCGATCCCCCGAGATGCCCCAGTGATAACGGCAAGTTTTGTTGCTTTCATCAGCCTACCTCCGCAAATTCAACACCTGCAGGCACCGCTTCAATATTGCGGAATATGTCGCCGTACAAGCGATAAAACTGTTTAGCGCTGTGAATAATGATCGCTTGCTCTTTTTCACAGCTGATCTTGTTCATCAGCCCTGCAAAAAAGTCAATATGCTCAACATCTAACGCGCCATGAGATGTTAAATAGGAAAATGCGCTACGAGGCAGACCAAGTTTATTCGCAATTTGACGAGCTGCATCATCGGCAAGTGCGATGGAAGTGCCCTCAAGCACATTAACCATGCCAAAAAAGCTCAATGGGTGTTTACGAGCGATACTGTCGTACGCATAAGACACCATCATTTCAGTTGCGAAGCTTGGCATGCTATGACGTATTACCTCTTTATCCACACCACAGGCGGCAATATCATTAAGGATCCACTCTTGGTGTCCCATTTCTTCTTCGATGTAATGCCCTATTGCTTCTCGCAACCATTCTTTACTGTCATCAAGCCTTGCGCCACACGCCATAAGGAGTGGTACTGTGTGCTTTACGTGATGAAACGCCTGCTGTAAAAATGAAACGTATTGGCCTTTGGTGATCTGACCATGAAAAACATCATGAATAATTGGTGCGCTTAGTAGATATTGGCGCGCTTGTTCCGTTTCTGATTGTAGGGTTTGGTAAAAGTTGCTCATTGTCGTTTTCCTTTTAAACCGAAGCTACGGACTCTGCCGCTTCGTATTGATTCTGGGAGTAAAGCGCTGAAATTTGCTGCGCGAAATTAGCTAAAATCACGTCGCGTTTAGGTCTACCGTTCGCGGTAAGCATGCCGTTACCTACCGAAAAGGCTTCATCTACGCGCACATAACGTTTTATTTTTGCGTAATCAGGGAGTTGCTGGTTGGCAAGTTCAATGGCGTTGTCAATCACAGCTGCTGTTAGTTGTGTCGGTGTATAAATAAGCGTCGTTAAAAATGGCTTGCCATCACCCACCACAACGCATTGCAGTAAAGGTACATAGGCAAGCAAAACGGACTCCGGCCACTCGGGAGAAATATTGCGTCCAAAGCTATTGATCAGAAGATTTTTTAGCCGGCCTTCAATGACAAAATGCTGCTCACGCTTCGACACTCTATCGCCGGTTTTTAACCACGCATCTTGGGCTATCGCTTCGCCGCCCAAGTAACCTAAAAAGTTATTCCCTTTGATCTCTAACTCATCTGCCACAATACGTGCCTGAATATGAGGCAGTAACTTACCGACGCTACCATCTTGCTCACCAGTATTCAGTGCAACAACAGACCCCGACTCGGAAAGTCCATACCCTTGAAACACAGGTAAGCCCAGCTGTTTAGCTTGCTGTAGCAGTTCAGTGTCAACTTTCGCGCCACCGACTGCAATAAAGCGTAAACTTGCAGGGGGTTGCCATCCTTGCTGCGTGGCACTTAGCAGGCAACGCAGCAGCTCAGGCACTAAAATTAAGCTATTTGGTTGTACTTCACTTATCTTTTGCAGCAACTTTTGTGGATATAGCAACTGGCTGCCCGAAAAGCCTAGCGACGCTAGTTCGGTTACTTCAACCATGCCACCACTCAGTAGCGGCGCATACACACCCGCGATGTTTTCTAGCAACACAGGTAGCGGTAATAAACACAAGTGCTTAGGCCGATTAAGTGCGATGGTTTCGCATAAACTGCTCGCCACGACAAGCTGGTTTTCAACCGACAGACATACGCCTTTTGGTGCGCCTGTTGAACCTGAGGTATAAGTGATCTTTTGCGTTTTAGGAAAATAGGTTCCCGTGCTTTCGTACCTAGTTTGATATACATAGATTGCTTGACCATAGACATCCAACACCGAAAATTCAGCGCTATTTTCAAGCTTGGTATCGCTGATCAACCAGTTTGCTTTTGACTGCTCAAGGGTGTGTTCAACTTGTGCTGTGGTAAAGAAATGAGGTACTGGAATAGACACTTTATTCGCTTGTAATAGTGCAAAATCTACCAATAACCAAGCGATAGAGTTGTCTAACGAAACCGCAACACTCTCGCCACTCATCACAATAAAGCGCTCTGCCAAAGCTTGCGTGTAAGACTTTACCTCAGCAAAAGTGAGACGAGTTTGCCCTTGTTGTAAAATCACATCACTGTCTTGATGTGGCAGTTTTTTTAAGAAATCACACATATAAAAATGCCTCTTTTAAGCTCGCGATTTCCACCTCGAGTCCTTGTAGTAAGTGTTGATACATTTCAGTGTTTGTGATCACCTGCTGGGCTTGATGTAAATCGACCGAACAAACCATAGGAGCACATTGGTAATAGCTGCCATAATCTTTGGCTGAAGCGATAGTGCCGTGTGCCAAAGAAATCTTGTTAACCTCGACTTGGCATAACTTCATCAATGCACGCACTTGTTTGGTTGCCGTAAACACCAAGTAGCGGATGTCACTCTCAAGCAGTGCTTGAGTCAGTACAATAAAGTGGCTTAACGTTGCCATTCGGCCTGTTGAGAACAAATTGCCAAGTTCTGCGATATGATTACGCTCTGAAACCGTTGAGAGACACTGCTCTACCGGACGATTAAGATACTGCTCCACAAATAATGCGTCTTTGGCTGCAAATCTAAGACCTAAAAAGCAATCGCTTTGACGGTAGTTTAAATGGCTTAAAAGGGGATAATACTCATGAATGTCAGCGCCAAAAGCATGGGCAAAACCACCGTGGATAGCGTGCTCCAATTCAGCACGCGCGCCGCACGTCTTGTTTGCCCATCTAAGACGACTTTGTGAGTTTGTTGCTTGTAGTGCTTCGCCCATCGTTTTCACACCTTTCCTGTTCTGATGTAAAAACTTTAAAAAGCGAAAATTAAGAAAACCTTAAGTTTGAAAAAAGGACGAAAAAATTTTTCGAGATACGCATTCTACTTTTAAAACGCTTGCTTTCGGCTAATCACAAATAAGGCAACGAGCGATACCAAAATAAACAGTGCAGCGAGTAAGAAAGTCAGTGAAAATGCCATATTGAGTTGTGCGGAGCTTGCCAAGGCCGCACTCTTTACCTGCAACAACACACTAAATACACCACCAAGTAATGAGGCTCCAGTCATTAGCCCTAAGTTTTTACATAAATTAATGAGCCCTGACCCCATGCCCTTTTCTTTTTCGGCTACTGTCGTCATCACAAAGGTATGGTGAGCCGCTAGAAACAACTGCCTTCCGGGAGTTAACACAAATAACGCCACAACATAGCCATAAAGTCCAGATAATGAAGGTAGGATTGCAAAGCTAATTGTCCCAATGAGGATCATCAGCAAGCCCAAAAACATGGCAAACGCGATACCAAAATGATCAACCACCTCGCCTGACGGATAACCAGCGACAGCAGCAATACAAGGTCCAATAGACACAATAAGACCAACCGTAACCGGGCTTAGCCCTAACGCATAAGTGAGATAAAAAGGCCCGACAACTAATGTCGACATTGCGATGGCATCAACTATAAAGCTCACGATTAATGAGGTGTTGCGTAACTTGTGTTTCAGAAAAGCCAAACTCACAAGTGGAAATTGAGCACGCTTTTGACTTTGTACAAAACAGTAGATAAAAACCACAGAAAAGAAGAAAAATATGCTATGTAAGACAAGACTAAACGAACTACTCGATGGCATAGCCAACACATAAAATAGGCATGACGCCGACAGCCACACACTTCCAATAACATCAAAACGCTGCGGCTCAGGTGGATTTGCGACATCATCAGGCAGAAATCTTGCTATTAAAAAGTAAGCTGCACCACCAAGCAATATCATCAACCAAAAAGTGAAATGCCATGATAACCACTCTAGCATTGCGCCACTTAGCAATGGCCCCAGTGCCGTGCCAATCGCAGCAGTAGTACCGAGTAGCCCCATTGCAAGTCCAACTTTACGCTTTGGCATCGCAACGCTTGCCAGTGCAAATACTTGAGATAATAACAGCGCAGCGCCAATGCCTTGAAACAGTCTAGCAGCAATCAACATCCAAAGATTTACGCTCAGCCCAGCGACAATGGAGCCCACACAAAAGACGCTGATTCCAATGCGAAGTGCCCTTTTTCGGCCAACACTATCTCCAACAGCGCCAGCACCAAGAATAAACGCGGTAAGCGAAAGTAAATATGCCACAACGACCCAATTCACCAATGCCTGCCCCACGCCAAACTCCTCAGCAAGTGTTGGCAACAAGACATTGATACTACTCATGCCAAGCGTTGGCAAAATGAGTACCACAGCCAAGCTGAACAACACCCGCTTTTGTCCGGCCCCCAGAGCAGTTTGATCCTCTGTATTTACCGTATCTTCTAACATGCGTTACCACTCCTACCATTGCGCCATGCTAATAAGTGGTGACTGTACTACTTCAAGTGAACTTGAGGTCAAGTGTGGCTGGAGCCCACACATTTTGTATGAATTAGGTTTTTGACAACTCATTAATAAGGTTAGCGACAAGAGGAGTTTGATATTTTTTAGATAAAGTAACGAAAAATAATGAAGAGTGGATCAAGTGTCATTTCTTTATTTGCAACTACCGAAATGACACTGTGTTGGTGCTTTGAGATTAAAGCAGTTTTACAACCCCATTGCGGCCATATGCATTTTTGATTTTGTCTTTACCGCAACTGCGCTCACGCATACTTTATAATGTTGCTTTTCATTTTTTAGTTTTCTGAGTAACAACTCTCGCGCAGACTTTTTAATATAATTAATTGGGGATTGTCCTATGGTCATTGGCCTAGGCACCAAATCCATCAAATCGGAACACTTCTTTGACTGTTGCAGCATTTTAACAGTTTGATCAAACACAGCGTCGTTTATATCCCAGCTGTCTACTTGTGCTCCATAAAGGCTTGAGAGAAAAGTTCTCAAATTGTCTTTTTCTTTATCACTTAATGCCATGATTACTAACTCCTTTTAACTATTTTGTTTACCACATTTTGAAACTGTATTTGTTGTCCAAAAACCTCTATTTTATGAATGACTTGTGCTTCAAGAACAAACACTATTCCATGCGCTTCCTCTTTGTTGTAACTACTAAATATCGTAATATCGTCAATTGATTTCTGCTGAACATTCTGTATTGGAAAAGAGTTTGCGATCTCTTCTGAAAGTACCTGGAGCCAAGCTGGCAATTTCATTCTTGAATCGACCTCAAACAAACTCCGTATAAATTGATGTTCATGCCCAGATAAATCAACAGCAGGTATAAATCTTTTCGGATCTAACGTTTCGTGAAGCAACTTATTATCTTCAAACGTCAACACTAACGTTTCAGATACATGCGAAATAATAATAGGTGAGTCGACATTTAACTTGATGACCCTCGATAGGATCAACTCTTGAGCGCTAAGACTGGTTGCCCAAAAGAAAAAAATGAGTGTAAATACGGTCCTTATCATAACATTACTCCTTTAAATTGATTAAAAATAGTATAGCGCTAGGTTAACGAGTTACTGACTTTCCTCAATCAATAACTCACCCTTGATTACAAAAATCTTAAGTTTGACATGCTATGATCACGTAAATTAACTTTACCTTAATGCTGTTACCTCACAAACTTGATTGCACCAGTCACACTTCTTATCAATCATGTTTCCGAACTAATTTGCAATATTTTTGGCGTCATAGCATGACAATAACCATTTGTTTTTATTTCTTTTAATCTGGTGAACGTACAGATGTTTTTAAAGGAGAGCATCGTATGAAAATAGGTACATTTATTGATGCATTGAAAAGAAAGTTTCAGTATGATGATTTATTGGCCACTTTGGAAATAATAACAATATAATAAATAAGGAATAATGATGAAATACCTTGCCATTTTTTTGCTCATGTTTGCCTCTTTTCAGAACCATGCGGTTGTCAAAAGACATGATGTTGACCCTGACTTGTATAAGGTTAACAGCATTCCGCAGTTTTATGTTGATATGCCATTCCAAGGCGGTTCGGTGTTAATCGATAAGCATTGGTTATTGGCACCAGCTCACGTCATTTATACGTTTATGTATGACTATCAAGACAAACCTATCATGGTGCATGGTGTTGAAAATCAAATTGCACAAATCATTATTCATCCGGATTACAAAAAGGTAGAAGGTGATTGGAGTGAAGGCGACCCGACACCGCTTATGGAGCAGCTAAATAACGCCAAAGACATTGCATTAATTCGCTTAAGCAAGCCAGTAACACACATTCAACCCATCGCTATATATGAGGGAAATGAAGAGTTAGGCATGGAAATAACTGGGTTTGGTCGCGGCGCTATCGGAACGGGGGTAACGGGTGAAGAGCACGACTCTGAGGGACCAAGCCTAACGACCTATGCATGGTATCAAGTCACCAAATTTTTTTCAGATTGGGCGTTCACTCAAGACGACTATCAAATGCATGTTTACAACAACGTGATCACAGAAGCAAAAGCCCACTGGCTCAGATTTACCTTCGAACAAGGAGCCGATGCGCTACCGTTAGAAGGCACCATAGGCTCTGGAGATAGCGGCGGCGCAGCAATCATTTATCAAGGCTCAACACCAGTATTGGTTGGATTGGCAGCGTGGCGAGAAATTGAAGGCGATTTGGAAAATTATACTTTAGGAAAATACGGTTCAACAGCAGTATTAACGCGTGTATCTTATTACCAAGATTGGATAAATAAGCATATCAATAAAGGTCAGTAGCAAGTATAGCGCGTCTAAAAAGCAGATCATAAAACGGTTGCTAAATTTACCAGTGTCCATAGCTAGATACGGAGACTTTATGGATTACGAAAAATTTTTACCTAGTGAAAATTTGTCCTCATTTATCAATTGCTTTTGGACACTGGAAATTACTGCAGATAAAAATGCCGCAAAGCAACGTATTGTCCCCGACGGCTGCATTGAGCTGGCCTTTATATTGGGCGACGATATTAAGCGCTATACATCAGAACATGAATACATATTGCAACCGCGCGCAATGGTACTTGGCCAAACCGTTTCTCCTTTTTATATTCAACCAACCGGATACGTTCACACCTTTGCAGCCAGCTTTTTTCCTTATGCCTTTTCCCACTTTATTTCGAAACCTATAAAGAGCTTAAAAAATCAAGAAACATCGATTTACGAGCTATTTAAGCCAGATGAGGCCACAAAGCTTGAAAGTGATATCATCCAAGCGCGAAACACAAACCAAAGGATTGAGATTTTAGAGGCCTTTCTCCTTCACAAGCTGAGCGACCCGCAGACAATTGAGCACATTGTAAAAACAACGGTAGACATTATCTTTGCACAAAATGGCGATATATCTGTTAATGCAATCACCAAATCAAATCCCAACAAAAGGCGCCAACTAGAGCGGAAGTTTTTAGATCTTGTCGGTATTAGTCCAAAACATTTAAGTAAACTTGTACGCTTGCAAAGCGCTTTAACACTCCTCATAAATCGTGAAGATAACTTCACCAACATCGCGTACAAAAGCAATTATTATGATCAGTCTCACTTTATTAAGGACTTTAAAGCACTCACAGGGGTAAACCCGCGAGCGTTTCTCGATGACGAAGGCATGACGCTTTCACGGCTTTTCTATAAATAGTCCTGTCGCTTTTTTACAATTAATTGTTGTCTCCCCACGCTATCTTAAAGTTGAACTCGTTGAGCCTTAAACGAGCCCAGTAAACACCAACCTAGTCACCAATAGCTAGCCGACCCACATAGAAAATAAGGACGATAACATGCACAGCTTTGCATCAATTTTTGAAATTCCAGCAACCGACTTAACCCGCGCCGTAAAGTTCTACAGCCGCATTTTTGCGGTCTCCATTGAAACCATAGATATGTTTGAAATGACAATGGCACTCTTCCCGTACGAAGGGCAATCTACCGTAGGTGTGATTGTTCAAAGTGAAGGTTGCACTCCTTCCAGCACTGGCGTCACTCTGTATTTAAACGCGGGTGAAGATTTACAGCTGGTGCTATCAAAAGTAGAAGAAAACGGTGGGAAAATACTGACCCCCAAAACCCCACATGCAGACGAAAGCGGCTTCTTCGCGTTATTTTTAGATACAGAAGGTAATCGCTTAGGTCTGCACTCACCAAAGTGAATTCGCGCTTTCATGGTAATTGGAATAAGTTAATACTTGCGATATAACTCTGCCCATAAGCAGAGTTTAATTTTTAACAGAGGTAAGTTTGCCATATTCGCTTATCCCATAATACTTTGCTTGGATAGTGCTGTTTTTGCGCCGCTTTGGGCTTTACTACTTTTTCCCGTCTTTCTGTTGGTTGACTTTGATTAATCATTATTGTGCCCTCGAGTATGACCTCTTCGAAGTGCACATAAAGGGCAGTGAAGATTTGCATGTTTTCGCTCAAGACTAAAGTAATTGCATTGCCCGCTTAGCATGATGTACAGCAACTTAAAGTATGATTCTTTTGGTTTTACTTTCTGAGTTTGTTCCTTCATCGCTCACCATCTTAAAAATTAAAAAAGTGTGAATAAATAGTCTTATGAATACTTGAACGCATATTGCACTCACCTGCACTAATAATTATCACATGCTCTAGAAGTAAGAGAATATATGAGCTTTTGTCCAATGTGTTTGACGATTCATAGTGGTTACAGTTAAAAATAAAACATTGACAGTAAGAAACATAAATTTCACAATTATACATATTCACCCATTCATAAATTTGGCAAGGACGATGACAGAGCAGGAAAAAGGCAAGACGAAAATGATCGAAGATCTTAGCTTAATTGGCTCTAAGTTCAGTGGTGAAAATATTCTCTACATGCGTTTATCGCTCGGCCTTAGTCTTCGAGGTTTTGCTAAGTTCTTAAATATGGGTGTCTCTCACCAAACAATCAGTAATTGGGAAAACGAATATTGCAAACCTTCTAATGGTGCTTATGAGGAGTGTGTAAACAAGTATTTGGCTAAAAAACATAAAGTAAAACAAAACCCTGCTAGAGTACTGTTACTAAACCCAGCTACTGTGCGATACTTAAAATCGTTACTCAGTTCGGTTTCGAAAGAGGAACGCCAACAATTTTTAGATAAGCTAGACGATGGAGACCGCTAAGCGATGAACTGCATGCGTAAAAACCAACAAAAAAATTTAAAAGCATGGCAATGTAAGCAAATTTCCGGTGGTGTAGGAGGAGGTGGTGATGTCGGCGGTGACCCTTATAATGTCGCAAAGAGTTCAATCCCACAGCCATCAGTCAACATCCTTACCATGGAGAGGTTTAAGCAATGAATCATTACACAAAATTAACGACCCAACAATGTAAACAAATCTCAGGTGGAGTTGCCGGTGGTGGAGTAAAAGGTGGTGTTCCTTATGATGATACAAATAATACTACTCTACAATTATCAACTCACACGCTCACCTTGGAGAGATTAAAACAATGAGAAACTTTACAAAATTGACTAAAAAACAATGTAAAAATGTATCAGCAGGAGTCAATGGAGGTGGAATTCAGGGTGGGGATCCTCAATCGGCAAATGCCACCAAGACAGAAAGTCCAGAAGCTCAATCTCAACGTAGAGCGTGAACATGGAATATGTATTGAATATTTTTGATAGTCCAAGGCTCGCTATCACTGAAATAGTGTTTTTCACACTTCTTATTGCAGTTATTGTAGCCAATCGTAAAGACGGTCATCGAGTCTATCTGGTACTAGTGATGTTTTCAACTAAGCTGGCCGACCTAATTATAAGACCTTTTTTGCCTTGGGACGTCATTACATTTCAATTTGCACTTTTTATACTGAATTTGCTTCCCGTTTTACTAATTACATATCGATTATCTATAGTTAGTTGGGTACAAAAAGTCACCTCGCTTTCATTCACAGTTTTCAATAACAATAATACAGCCAAAGAACAAATTGCGATCTCGTATATTTATGGCTTTGTCGCCATACTCTGCCTTGGAATGATTGGTGAACATATTCTTAGGCATCCAGAATTGATAGGCCTCTCAGAAAGCTTGGCTATTCCAATTCGTTTACTGTACGACTCATATCCTTTAATAGTAACAGCCCTTACATATTTGCTAATACTAATCTTATTTATTATGACCATTGATGGCTGGGCCATTAGGAAAATGCGAGCGATGGAAGAGAAAAGAAACGCCAAAAAACGCTTAGGTTAAGTGTCTTACTCACGATATAAAAACAGTAGAGTAATGGCTCCCACATAGGACTCATTACTCTACTAAACGCAGCACGGGAGTCATTATGGGTTTAGACCATATAGTTAGCTGGAAGCATCATGGAAATAATTAGAAGCAAAACATTCATAGCACAACGCGCTTGGGGCGCAAAAGACATCGCCAATATGAATGGTATTACAACCCGCCTGCATTGGACTGATCAGCCTTATAAGTGGCATGTTAATGACGGTGAAGAAGTCTTTGTCGTGTTAGATGGCGAGGTTGACATGTTTTACAAAGAGAATGGCGTTGAGCAATCAGCCCTATTGCAAACTGGTGATATTTTTTATGCGTCAATTGGCACTGAGCATGTTGCCCATCCTCGTGGCGAGGCGAGAATTTTGGTCATAGAATCAGAAGGTAGCGTATAAGGTTTGGGTCGGTGTTAAACACCGATATCCGTTAAACTGGATAGGTCTAAACTTGAACTGTCAGACCCGATTGATAGGATTCAATCAAATCTAAGAGCCGCATATGTGCCAATAGTGAGCGGTGAGTAGCTATAATCCTGCACATTCCAAGATATGTCCTCATGACTTTGCACTAAACTAACGGGGAATAACGTAGAGGTATAATAATGAAGCGCTACTGTATTCTGCTCCTGGTAGCGAAGGGGAGGTGTTCTATGCTTTGTCAATATTCTTGCGGGGCTCGATCTTTAGTGCCATTAACTCTTTGTCTATTATTTTTAAACCCAATTCTGCTCGAATAAAATTTCTGATTTCAACAACCAATTCAGTATGGTTAGAGCCATTGTTCGAAGTAACTTCTTGAACAAACTTTTTACACAACTCTATTTGTCTAGGAGTGCCTATGAGCATGATGTTATTTACAGCTTTTTCAACTTGAAGATAATTCCCTAAAATATTGATATTTCTACCTAGTTCATGAAAGACATCGTATGCTTCAATTAGGTATTTTAACCTTAATTCTCGCTGATTATTTCTTAGATCTCTATCTGAATTCAGCTTATGACCAATAACCCACCCCACAACCGCAACGATCGAAGCAATGCATACTGGAATTAAAATCTTCCATTCCATGTTTGAAATTCCTACTGAAACCTAACAATCTTAATCTACTGAGCGATTCGGTCTTTTTCTGCCTTGAACCGTCTCGATTCTCTACTTAGAGACTTTTTATCATATTGGATAACATATTGCTACAAATCGCTTTCTTCCTTTAAAGCTAATATCGCTTGAGGTCAAATATGACCAATTCGCTCGCTTTCCTAACTATATGAGAAACTTGCAAATGGGCAGTCGGTAAGGATAGAAATCTACCGCTTGCTTCTCGATCTTAGCAATCTCCCCTTCAAAACTGCATGGTTAGATGTCAGCGACGACAATTAAACCCACTATCGCCTTGAATTTTTGCAAACCACTACACCTCACTCAAATACTGGATCATCCGTCCTGAGCGTTTCTCTTCTTTAAAGTCACAACTGGTTAGACGATATTAAACGAAGTTATCTGTTAAACAGCGGGTGTCGTGGATATCGCCAAGTAGAAACACTCGGCAATCGACGCTTGCTAATTGTGATGGGTGTCAGTTATTTTTGTATGGTTATCTATAAATTTATCGACTAGATAATGATTATCCAATGCCTTTTTCACTGTGAGTGGCAAGTTTTTTACATGCCTTGTTCCGCCAAAATCGCCAAGCAGATTTCCAAAATAAGAATCTGCATTGGGCTGTGCTAAATAATTCAAAGTAGCTACTGTTAAATTTGATGGGACTCTGACCAGATCCTGAGTTCATCTAAAATACTCAGTGCGGTTTTGCCAAAATCGGTTAATTCATAAGTTACAGCGACAGGTCTGTCACTTATCACTTTTCTACGAACCATCCCTTCACTTTCTAGTTCCTTTAGGCGTTGGTCGACCATTTTTTTGCTGGCACCGCCAAGCATACGGGTTAAGTCATTAAACCTTACAGGTTCATCTTTAAGGTGATAAATAATGGAACCTTTCCACTTTCCGCCAATTAAACGCATGCCTTTTTCGATAGCACAGGGTTCAGTGCATGCATTTAAAACTTTTTTTCTACCTTTACTGTCTGTTTTTACGACACTTTCCATCAGTTTTCCTAAAAAACAACTAGGTTACTAAAAGTATACTAATTGATAACTTAAATCAGGTTACTAAAATATACCACACATTGATTGAGTAGGAGAGTGCCTCTCTTACTTATTTTTGCTGAAATTTAGTTTGGAGTTGTTTTATGAGCACTACTGATCTTAAAAACGTATTAATTATTAATGCCCACCAATATTACCCATTCTCTGAAGGTAAGCTAAATGCAGCCTTGATTGATAAGGCAATAACCATGCTGGAAGATAAAGGTTATAACACGCGCGTAGTAACAATGAGTGACGGGTACGATGTGGAGGAGCAATTAGCACTTCATCAATGGGCAGACATTGTATTTTTGCAAACACCAAGCAATTGGATGGGCGTGTCTTGGTCATTCAAAAAGTATATGGATGAAGTATACACAGCAGGCATGGGAGGAGCTTTATGTGTTGGCGACGGTCGCACAGCAGAATCACCAAAGAAAAACTATGGTAAGGGCGGCACGTTAACCAACACCAAATACATGATGTCTCTCACCTTTAATGCGCCGGAAGAAGCCTTTAATGATCCAGAAGAATTCTTCGATGGGAAATCAATCGACGATTTAATGTTCCCTATGCACATGAACTTCAAGTTCTTTGGAATGAAGCCAATGGAAACATTTGCGTGCTTTGATGTGATGAAAAACGCAGATGTTGAAAACGACTTCAAACGTTTCGAAACGCACATTAACAAGCATTTTTAAGGAACAGTCATGAGCATTGATTATACCAATAAGCTTCATGCAGGTTCAGACTTTCCTGCAATTGAAACCAAACTTCTAAATGGTGATATTAAAAAGTTGTCTACGCCTGAAAATGGTTTGGATTGGAAGATGGTTGTTGTTTACCGAGGGCAGCATTGCCCACTTTGTACTCGCTACTTAAACCAGTTAGAAAGTGCGAAAGACCAACTCGCTCAAACAGGCGTAGATTTGATAGCCGTTTCTGGTGACAGTAAAGAACAACTCGAAAGTCATATGGAAAGACTTAATGTGACTTTCCCTATCGCATACGGTCTTACTGTTGAACAAATGCAAGAACTTGGGTTGTTTATATCAGATCCAAGATCGCCTGAAGAAACTGATCATCCATTTGCTGAGCCGGGGCTATTTGTTGTCAATAATGAAGGAAAAGTTCACGTAGTAGATATTTCAAACAACCCGTTTGTAAGACCTGAACTTCAGTCATTGATTAGTGGCTTAGGTTGGATACGAAATCCTGCAAACAACTACCCTATTCGTGGTATGCATAAATAGGAATTCCTATGAAAAAGGTTGTATTTACAGCTGTTACTTCAGTCCTATTGTTTGGAAATGCGTTTGCACAAGACAAGAAGGTCGAGGCTGCACACATTGCATCTCCAAACCAATATCAACTACTGCTAGAGAACGAAGAGGTTACTGTACTTAAAATGACACTCAAACCAGGGGAACAGGATAACTGGCATAAACACAATGCTGAGACTGTTTACTTCGAAAAAGGTGGCAAGGCGACGATAACAACGAGTGAAAAAGACATGACCTTGGAGATCCCGGATGGCTACGTGATGTGGCATGACCAATGGGAACATCAAGTTAAAAATGTTGGTGATACAACAATCACTGCAATTATCGTGGAGAAGAAATAATCATGTCAAAGACACAAATCAACATTGATATCGTTTCTGATGTGGTTTGTCCTTAGCGTGTAATTGACTATGGTCGCTTAAAAGCAAATCGCTGACCCCCACCACTAATTACTATAGTGATGGGGGTCACTTATTTTCTCTTGCTCCCGATAAGGGGGAGGAGTCCATACATCTCCCACAAAGCTATCCGCACTGCTAATTAGGAGGCTATGCTGATAGTTTTTGTAACCCTTGCAAACAGCTTCATCGTAAAAATCGTAGAAGATCTTACAAGCAACTTATTCCCCCTCCATCACACCCGAAAAGCATAAGCCGATATGCAATGTGCCGACAGGATGTCGGCTAAGTCTTGTCTGGCACACGGACGTGCCATACAAGACGGTTGCACTATATCGGCTTAGGGTTTGAGGATTGAGTGTGATGCTGGGGCGACGTTTTCTTGGTTCGTTCTTTTTCGTCGTTTAAAAAGAATGAACGAGGAGCGCATGGATGCGCTTTGATATTAAACATGGAGGTTTATGTTGCTAACGGCTGGTAGCTCGAAATGTATCGTGAAGTCAGCCCGTCCTCCTGACTGGTTTCGACGCCCATCCATGGGCTACGACATACTTTTCTTTGATGCCCAAAGAACAAGTATGCAAAAGAAAGGGCACTCCCGACATCACACTGACTCCTCAAGTAAATTGCCAATATGAACGTCACCGCTGTGTAAGGGCCATCCTTGGCCCTGTCACAGCTTTTCACGCATCCATGCGTTGAAATGACTCATTGGCACTTTACTTTCGGGTGTGATGAGGGAGGAAAACGGTGCTAAGAGCTTTTTTGGTGCTTGCAGGAAAATTTGCTGCTTTTGAGAGAAAAACTAGAACTCGCAACCAAAACTAATCCCCCCTTAACCACACCAGAAAAACATAACTTCTCGGCGGGTGAACCACCTCCCACAAAACTACTTAGACTGTTAATTAGGAGGCGATGCAGATAGTTTTTGTAACCCTTGCAAACAGCTTCATCGTAAAAACGTAGAAGATCTTACAAGCAACTTATTCCCCCTCCATCACACCCGAAAAGCATAAGCTGATATGCAATGTGCCGACAGGATGTCGGCTAAGTCTTGTCTGGCATAGGGATGTGCCATACAAGGCGGTTGCACTATATCGGCTTAGGATTTGAGGATTGAGTGTGATGCTGGGGCGACGTTTTCTTGGTTCGTTCTTTTTCGTCGTTTAAAAAGAATGAACGAGGAGCGCATGGATGCGCTTTGATATTAAACATGGAGGTTTATGTTGTTAACGGCTGGTAGCTCGAAATGTATCGTGAAGTCAGCCCGTCCTCCTGACTGGTTTCGACGCCCATCCATGGGCTACGACATACTTTTCTTTGATGCCCAAAGAACAAGTATGCAAAAGAAAGGGCACTCCCGACATCACACTGACTCCTCAAGCAAATCGCCAATATGAACGTCACCGCTGTGTAAGGGCCATCCATGGCCCTGTCACAGCTTTTCACGCATCCATGCGTTGAAATGACTCATTGGCAATTTACTTTCAGGTGTGATGAGGGAGACACAAGGCGCTGATAAATTCTTGTGGTGCTTGTAAGCGACTTAGCTGCTTCAGGAGATAAAACCAGAACTAACAGACAGCGCGATTCCCCCTCCATCACACCCGAAAAGCATAAGTCGATATGCAATGTGCCGACAGGATGTCGGCTAAGTCTTGTCAGGCATCATGGACGTGCCTTACAAGACGGTTGCACTATATCGGCTTAGGATTTGAGGATTGAGTGTGATGCTGGGGCGACGTTTTCTTGGTTCGTTCTTTTTCGTCGTTTAAAAAGAATGAACGAGAAGCGCATGGATGCGCTTTGATATTAGCCAAGGAGGGAATGCTTGATTAGGGCTGCTTTATAAAATCAAATAGTTAACCTGCTTAATTGCTCAGGCTATCGGCCTCTGTACGCGTAAAAAATATCATTGATTATTAAGGCAAATTTAGGTGTAATGAATATATAATAAGCGCTGAGCAATGCACGGAAAGCTTACATAACACTAGCTAAACTGATTACACTAGCTAGGAAAGTGAGAGCCTCCAAAAAGCTTGTTTTTTCTAAGTAAGCCATAGCATAAACAACACCAACTCTGTCACACCGAGCTGGTAGTGGCTCAGTTCAACAAGCGATTATGCAACACAAACTGCGTGTCGCATAAATACTAAAGTGTTATAACTCAAAGGGAGAATGAAGTGTCTGATGAATCAGTAGAAACAAATCAAGAACAAGAAATTCGATCAGAACGTCCCCAGCTATTCAAAATTATTTCTAGCCCTAAGGCTCTCGCTGGTGCTGTGCTTGTATATGCAGGCATTGGAATTCCATTTTTACTTAAAAGTGAATCAGATCTTGTTAGCCTTCTGAAAAGTCAGGCTCCCATGGTTATCGGAGTTGTTATTGCGATATTAGGTTTCGTCATGATGACTTCAGAAATGAGTAAGCTGAGAATTAGCCGAAAAGAAGAGCGCTTTGTGGATGTAGATGAAAAACGAAGTGCTGACAGCTCCGACTTGCAACTAAAGATACTAAAAGATATCAAGTCACTTAAGAATCAGACAAGCAGTTTAACTTCAGAAAAAATTGAAGAGTTACTATTAAAAGCAACTGAAAAGAAAGCTAAAGAAGATTCAGCTCTATTCGAATCATTTGAAAATTACTTTAATGACATTAGAAGTGTCTTAATTGAGCAAGCTCACACTGCCGATAAAAAAGCATCAATCCTTCTTGATAAAGGTACATCGTATTCAAGATGGGGAATAATGTTTTTCATTGCGGCAATCATTGCATGGCAGGTACTGTCTTGGGTAACTGGGTTTAAAGAGCAATATATTTACGGCATTGTTTCGTGTTCTCTTTTATTTATATTTATAGAGTTTTTATCTGCATGGTTTTTGAAGCAATATAGGCATTTTGTTGATACGTCAACTTATCACATTAAAGTGAAATCAATATTTGATAAATACATGATGTCTTTTTTGGCAATAAAAACCTTGGGTAGTGATAGCGAAAATCAAGAATTAAAATATCAAGCAATGCTCAAGATTTTAGAAGACGATATAAAGTGGCCAGAGACTTACCTGCTTAAAAATGGTGATGTTAGTTTTGCGAAAGAAGCCCTTGAAACAATGACTCATTTTGCAAAAGCAATGAAGTCAGAAGCTAAAAATCAGGCAAAATCAAGTTGAGTTATAACAAGTCAATCAACTTTGCGCCTACGGCGCCGGACGCAGCAAAGCTGCGCCGGTTATTGAAGCGTTAGCTCATAGGAATTTTTAAGCGAAATTCGTCTAATACAGCCGACGACCTAAAACGTTTTTGTCCAAAAAACGAGCTACCTGAACGTCAGCTACCATAATTGACTGCAAACTATCATGGTAGCTGTTGAACGCCGATATTTACACAGAGCCCCTTCAAAACAGCTTGATTAAATATCAGCAACGACAATTAAACCCACTATCGCCTTGAGTTATTGCAAACCACTACACCTCACTCAAATACTGGATCATCCGTCCTGAGCGTTTCTCTTCTTTAAAGTCACAACTGGTTAAACGATATTGAACGAAGTTGTCTGTTAAGCAGCGGGTGTCGTGGATATCGCCGGGTAGAAACACTCGGCAATCGCCGGCTTTGAGTGTGTCTGTTCCTCGGGATACAAGGTGGGTTTCGCCGCTTGCTGTGGTGATGGGTTTGTAAGTTGTCATTTCCATTTCGCCAGATTGCACAGCATAAAATACCCAACCTGCGCCGTGATCATGGGGCGGGCGGTACGTGCCCTTTTCTTCGGCATGGACTAGCAGCATAAAACCATGGTCAGGGTCTTGGTAGAGTGTTTTTGATGCCAGTCTTTCACGCATAATGCTCGCAAGCCAAGGCTCGTGCGGTGGAGACTGAGTAAGTTCGCTTAACAATTCACGTACAGTTACTGTGGTGCTTGAATTTAGCCCGCTCCAGTTGGCTTTTATATCATTGACGATTTTATCTAAGCTATTTTGCATTGCCTCTACCTCTTATCGTTTGTTCACTGTCATTCGTTTAAGAGGAGCATACAACTTCAAGTTCACTTTAAGTCAAGGAATAGAATTGCTCGAATAATAGCGGTTTTGTTTAAAACTGATAACTTAACGAAAGTTTGATGGTGCGACCAAAAATGGGTCTAGCGTAAAAGATGGCCTCTTGGTGGCTTAAATCATCCCTAGGATTGCCCTCAGTTAGCCCCAAAGCATTGGTGAGGTTTTTAACCTCAAGCTGTGCGCTGAGCTTTTCATTAATTGCCAACTCTGTAAATAAATCCCATGTTTGATAGGCTGGTAAGGCAAACCGATTGGCGATATCCGAATAGCGCTTACCAACATACGACCAGGTGATAGCCGCGGTAATAGGTCCTGCTTTGTATTCCGGCGTCAGTCGTAGTTGTAACTCCGGCGTTCGCGTTATTTGATTGCCATTAAATTCGCTTTGTGGCAATTGCTTGGGAATGCCATAAAACCCAGCGTCTTGCCACACACCTATCGCTCTAAATTGCAAGGCCGGACTATATTGATAGTCAAATTCGAACTCCAAACCTCGTGTTTGGGTATTGATTGAAACGGCTTGTTGAGTCGTAGCCGCACCGCGATACACCGTGAGCGGGAGCGGATCAAATTTGGTCTCAAATAACGCGCCACTAAACTGCCAATCAGCGGTTTGATAACGCAGTCCAACTTCACCTAACGCCAAGCGAATAGGTTGGCCAAAGTCTTGTTGTACGCGCTCCTCTTCACTTTTAGCCCACCCGCGGCCATTGCCGTAATTAATGAGCCGTGGCATTTCAAAGGCGTCGGAATAACGTGCAAATATCGCCATCGCGTCGCCAATTTGGTAATTTGCGCCAATACTGAGCGCATTTTGCGTAAAGGAATCACGCAAGGTAGTAGCCGGGAGATAGTGGGAGTAAGAAGCTTTTGATGAGTTCGTGTACGACTTTACCCCTTCAAGTAGCGTGCTGGTGAGATTCAGATGTTCATTACGAAGTGCCAAATCAACTCTAAGGTTTTCAGTGAGCTGCCAGTCAATATTGGCATACAGCGAATGTGATTGAGACAAGCCACTACCGCTTAAATAAACGGGACCGGCGTAAGATAAAAAGCCTTGTTCGGTAAAATTGGCAATCACCTTTTCTTGCCCATCAACCAGTACGATGTCCAGCCGCTCGGGTTGATGCTTTACATCCGTTAGTAATGCGCCGAGCCATTTATCTAGTGGTAACTCGTCGAAATCACTTCGAGCGTAAATATGACCGAGGGTCAGTGACCACTGCGCGTCGAGATAGTCCACACTAAAATGATTTACCAGCTGCTGTTGCTTGTAACGTGAATATAAAGGATAACTAGCAGTCACGAGACCATTACCATTAAGCGTTGCAGGGTTGGCAACTAAGGTGTTATCTGAATAACGTAAGTATCGAGGGCGCAATGCGCTATTTGCAAAATGGCGTTTAAATTCGATGATATCGGCGTGTTGCAATCGGCTTGTGGCGTCGACTATGGTTTGGTTGCCCAAATTCATTAAGGTATACAAATCATTGTTTAGGCTTGAAAATCGCGTACGATTGCTCAGGTTAACGTGTTCAAAAAGCGGCATATTAAACAGTAAAGTGTAGCTATTTAGGCGAGTTTGCTGAGCGTCTTCTAGGTCACGCTGCACGCGTCCTTCCGGAGTGAAGAAGGTGAGAGACCTGAGATCGTCGCTCAGTAGCGTTCCATCGTCATAAGACAGGCTCGCCAGCTCTCGAATTTCGCCGCTATTTTTCATCACTAAAGGCGCGTAAAAGCTGGTTTTATCGTTTAAATGTTTATAGCTAAAATCAAGCTCAAATGCGTCGGTTAACCAGCTCATGCGCGCACTCACTTGGCCGCCTAAGTCGCTTTGATAACCCGGCTCCCGAATACCATCGGAAGTACGATAAAACCCGCCTACCGTATAAAACCATTCATCACTCAACGCTCCGCTAAACACGCCATCAAAACGAGTGTAGTCATAGCTCAATCCCTGACTCACTTTCACTAAATTAAAAGGATTTTCTGAGCCTCGCCTGCCGATATAGTTCACCATTGCCGCAGGCCCGTTCACCGTAAAAATACCGCTACTGCCGCCCCGCACCGCTTCAATGGCTTGATGGGTTAAGTCTGGACGTAAAAAAAAGTCCCCCCAAATACCGTCATAGGTCACGGGCAACCCATCTTCCATCAGGCTGATAAATCTAAACCCCTCGCCGCCTCTAAGTCCCCTTGGCGCAACATTATTATTCGTTTCGCCACCCGAGTCTTCAACCCAAAAGCCGGTGATATTTTTGAGCGCTTCTGCACTGGAATACGGCGTTTGTTTTTCAAGTTGTAGGCTTGCAAGCTGAGTGATTGAAATAGACGAGTTTAAAATGCTACGGTTCTTGCCGCTTACACCCGTTACGATAATGCGCTCAAAGTGTTGTGCAGACTCAAGTTTTTTAGGAGTCACAAAAATACGCTGCTGCTCTGGGTCTAGGGAAAAGTCGTAGGCAGCTTGTTGAAAACTGGTAAGCAAGACTTGTTCGAGGGTATAGCGGCCAGTTACCTGCTCAACACTAATGTTATCTGAAATTTCGGCTGCACTTAACTGCCAGCCACTTTGCGCAGCAATATCGAGTAAACGCTGCTGCAAAGTCGCTTTGGGCAAGTTAAATTGATGATCCGTGGTAGCAAATGCAACGCCACCAAACCATATTAACCACGCTAACAGCGGGATTAATAGCTTGAATAACATAGTTTAAATCAATGTCTTTATTATTGTATAAACTTTGTACCACTTATATTGTGACTTTGCTATGACACTTTTAGCTAATTTGCGATTAGGGTGTATTCCTCGCCTTTTTGCATCACAGTGATTGGATAAATTTTTTCTAAACTATTGAGCCAATCGCCTATTTCAGTGGTTAAAAAGGTGCCGTTGTAGGTCAGTTTTGCTAGGCGCTGATCGCTTAACTTCACTTTGATTTCGCTATATCGCGACACATCATTAAGCACATTGCCTAATTCTGCGTTTTGATACACTAAGTAGCCTTTTTGCCACGCCATGGTCAACGCTTCACCCTGGGCTTTACTACGGGTAACTTCGCCTTGCTGCGTGACTTCTACCGCTTGCCCTTGGGTCAATTTAATGGCTTGTTGCTGAGTCACAGCCACACGGCCCTCAAGCACATCGACTCTAATTGAAGCCGGATTGGCGCGAACATTAAACACTGTGCCTAGCGCCTCGACTTGGCTGTTTTGGTAGCGCACGATAAACGGTCTCTGCTTGTCTTTACTCACGCTAAACAGCGCCTCACCTTGGTATAACAGCAGTTCTCTTGAAGTGTTGCTGTAGCGTACAGCCAATTGGCTATTGGCCCCTAAATCAACCTGACTATTGTCATCAAGGGTAATGGTGCGGTGCTCATTGACCTTAGTTTGAAAGAACTCGCTGTACACTGTATCGACTGGTGCTGGCTTAGCACTAGCAACCGGTGCTTGCTGTAGTGGCTGCTCCGGTGCCATAAAAGTCACCAAACCAACCAACAGCAAAGTCGCGGCAATCGCAAGATACCAAGGCTGAGCGCGGCGTTTGGACTGTGGCTTAATGTCAGTTACAGCCGTGGCGTTTTGTGCATCCAGCTGTGCAAGCTGCTGAGTAACATAGTCATCGTCAAGTTGGGCTGAAAGCGTCCAAAACTCCAACATGTTGTTGAACACATCACTGTGAAGCGGATTTTCAGCTAACCACACGTTAAGCGGCTGTGGATATTGAGTGCTGTCATGAGGTGAGATCTGCTGCTCGTCTAAGACTAATAACCAATCAGCGGCTTGTTCTTCAATTATTGCTAAATCGTCAGATAATGGAGTCATGTTTATATCCTTAACACTCATGATCAAAGCTCATGCTGTAACTGCTGGTAGCAATGACGAACTGCACGTAATACATATTTTCTTACCATACTTGGGGATATCTGTAAGGTCAAAGCTATCTCCTCATAGCTTTGACCACGTATTTTATACAATAAAAAAGCCAGCCTACATTTGTCGGGTAAGCTTGCGAGAGACTTTTCCATTTCTTTAAGTAGCTCTTGGTTGTGGTGGTTTTGTTCAGGGTTAGCACTTGCGTAAGGTTGTGGCATTTGATCGCTATCGTGCTCACGATCATCAAACGGGCTACGCGCTTTACGGCGCAGCTTATCAATGGCCAAATTGGTTGCAATTTTATACAAGTACGCGGCGATGTAGTTGCTGACATTATCCTGCTCAAGTCCAAGCAATTTCACAAACGCCTCTTGGGCAACGTCTTCCGCCTCACGTTTGTCTAACCCTTTGCCCATAATGTGGCGGATCAGCTTTTGCTGTTGTTTTAAAAACAACTCCTCTACCTGCTGACGACGTGCAAGGTCGTCGTTTGCAGCTGCCTTAGTGGTATCAACGGCTTTACGCTTAAAAGATAATAACGGTGGCATGAATACGCATCCTACTCTTCCATTTGTGTTAGCGTGCAGCGAACCCATAAATTAGTAGGTTCGCTGGCGTTGCTTAAATCAATTTGCTTAATTAACCGTTGCGACTCGGCTTACTTTGCCCGAATCACTCACCGTTCTGAGTTGTACTTTAGATGACGCGGTCAATGTCACAGGCCCTTCATAGCGATGCCATGTTGCGCCTTGGTCAACCGAATACTCCGTAGCCATGCCAACAAACCGGGTATTGACGATTAACTTACCGCCTTCAATCGCGCCTCCAGGTAATGGAATACGATAATTTACCCCTACCTGCTGTGGTATTTGAGCATTAATATCGACCACTTGGTAATAGTCCAATAGTGGTAGAGCGTATTGTCCTAAAGTGTTGGTAAAAGTGTGCCAAGCCTCGGTAGTCGCTGCGCCTTGCGCTGGCATATCTTGCACCCATGCACGCTCAGCGGCACCCAGTAATTTCGGGAAAGTCATATAATCAAGAATTTCTGGTGACTTTTGGTTTTCGCCAAATAGTTGCGCCTGAATACCTTGAACATTTTGTTTACCCGCTTCGCTCAGTAACACCCATTTTGGATCCCACGGCACTGGATTGCCCAGCTTGTCACGCTCTGCATTGGCGTAAATATTAAACGGACGATATTCAAACGCCTTTTTGGTATCTGTGTAACCTGCCCAGTGATAGCCTATTTCATCAGGATGTTTGTTATACGCAAGGTCAAGATACAAGTTTGTCGCATGGGCCAGCACGACTTTGTGACCTTGGTTAGCAAACTTGTAGGCCTGATGCTCATTGCCCCAACCCCACACGTTATTCCAAAACACGGGGAATATCTCACCGTAACTAACATTACCCGTACCATTGTGCGACAACACATCGCCCCAAGTTGCCATATCAAAACCATGCTGATTGACTATCTGCTTCCAGCGTAAAAAGAAGTAGTCAAACAGCTCTGCATCGGTTTTGCCTGCTGTAGCTGGGTTTTGATCGACCGCTGGAGATTGCGCCCACCATTCATTCGGACCTAAATGTGGCAGCTCGTCACCACCGCCATGCAGCCGAGTCAATGTCGCATCGGGCACGGCATCATAAATGGCGCGAGTTTCTTTCACCACATGGTTGAGGAAAGTAAAGGTGCTCTCAAGCGCTGGGTTAATAAAGTTGTCGGTATAAAATTGTGGGGTGTAATACTGCGACTGGTCGAGCGGATCAATCAATCTAAAACGATTTGCTTCAACTGGGTCGCTATCTTTATATTTGTTGTAGCGATATTCCATCGCTTTGATTGCTGCGCGCGCATGGGCTGGAAAATCATATTCGATGATCACATCAATATGACGGTCAGCGGCATACTGAAGAATTTCTTTAAAATCATTCACCGTGTAGTAGCCCCAGCCTTTACCGAGAAAATTTTGCTGCGCAATTTCAAACCCCTGATAACTAGGCGCGGTACCTAAGTTTGCCGCGGTTTCATCCGTGGGTTTATTTTCAATCCCATCTCCTGGTGCAAAGCCATTGGCAGCTCCCATAAACGTATGCAGCATCGTGCTTTCGCTCAGGTCATACCCCCGCTTTGCCCCAAACTCCGTGAGTTCAGGAATACCCGGTATTTCTAGTCGCCAACCTTCATCGTTGGCAAGGTTAATTTCAAATTTGTTTAACTTGTAAAATGCCATTAAGTCCAACAACTTAAATACCGTTTCTTTGCTTTGGAAATTACGCGACACATCCAGCATCATGCCTCGATATTCAAACCGTGGTGTATCCAAAATAGTGCTCGCGGGTAGTACGGCATTGTCGGACAAAGTGGTTGAGTTTTTAGCCGTTTTATACACAGTGGTGGGGATCATTTGACGAAGTGTTTGAATACCATAAAACACCCCTTGGGCGTCACTTCCAGTAATGGTGATCCCCGAGAATGCATCGACCTCAAGCTTATAACCACTAGAGTCCGGCTGATTGTCTTGATTGGTATCGAGATTTGGGTCTAGCTGCAACTTGATAAGGTTCGGGCCATTTTGCACAGTGCTATTAATCGCAAATGTGCCGCTCAGAATATCACGCAGCGCAGTTTGTAAGAAAGTGGCTTCTTTAGCCAGTGAAGTCGGCGCTGAAATACTGGTTAATTGGCTCATCAAAGTTAAGAATTCATCATTCGGTGTGACCACTGAATGGGGCTGCGGAACCAAGCGATTTTTCAGCGGCAATGCCATGTGTGTCGCGCTGTTTTCGGCGAATCGGATGGCGGACGTTTGCACCGGCATATTATCGTTAACCGCTTGCTTTGTTTGTTTTGGATCGCTAGGGTCCATCATCACATCCACCAGCACAGCTTGAGGCGCTTGATTATTGTAGCTAATGTGAAAACCCGACGGTGAGTCGTTTTTCAGCATTTGCCAATACTGTGCAACGATTTCAATAGTACGAGATTCACCCGGTTGAATGGGGGCAAAACCCGCTGTGGGCTTAAGTACAAAGTAATCACCACTTTTTGCGTCATCGGCATTTTCTAAACTTAGATTCTGTGCGGCGATATGCTGGCGCGCATACTGACCATTTGGATCTGAGTCTGGTAGTACGCTTGCAGGCGGCCTTACCGAGCTAAAATAAAGCGCCCAGCCAGACTCACCCAATGGCTCAAGACCATTATTAGTAATCGTCAGACTGCCAAGAAAGATATTCTCTCCAATGCCATGATCCACGACTTGCCAGTGTAATGCTAAGTTATCTGGGTGAGGATGTGCGACGCTATAGTGGCTCGCAGTCAACAAGGCTAAGCCTGACAGTGAGGCAGTAATTATCTGTTTTTTTGCAAACATGTTGGCTCCTAAAATATTGTTATTGTTCGGATAGAGCGCGTACTGCTGCCACTCTATCTATGTAAACGTTTGAGCCGAGGAAGTTGGGAATAGAATCGTAAATAAAGCCCTAATTAGGGCTTGTGTGATTAATATACCGCTATTTCATCGATATACAGGGGAAGTTTGGGGATTTGAATATCGTCAGATTGCTTACTATTAATGGCCACCACCTTTAAAAAACGTACACTTACAGGAGCAAACGACAACACCGACATGGGCCCACGCGGATTATTAACCTCAGCTAACGTTTGCCACTGCTGTTTATCACTTGAACCCAGCACTTGAATATGTGTTGGCGGGTGCAGTTGTCTATGTCGCCCGCTGTCAAAGCCCAGCTTAACCTGCTGCACTTGCGTTGACGCATCTAAGTCAATAACCGCCTCAAGATCGGTATCGTAAAAAATCGCATAATCATCAACGCTGTAAAATTGATCATAAGCAAATTGACCATCCTGCAGCTTAATCGCAGAGCCTTCGGCAGCTAACGAGGCAAGCGTTATTTCTTTTCCAAGTGCTAAATGAGGTGAAAGCGTTAAACGCGCATTGCCTACCAATTGCCCCAAATCGCTTACATAACTGCGGGCACGAAGCTGCGTTTCGTCAGTTATCACTAGTGGCTTTTGATATTGCTGCGATTGCAGCGTTGGCTCGCTGCCGTCTAAGGTATAGTAAATAGCCGTGTCGGCAATTTCAGAGGTAATGGTGGCGACGAGCTGCTGCCCATAAATCTCGCTTGAAATAATAGGCTTATGGCTACTATAAGCGGTATTGAGGTGCATCTGCTGGTAGCGTTTTATAAGCGCGGGTAACCGATATTGGCTGTAATCAGACCACGACTTTTGTGTTTTATTCGACCACAATGTTTCGGCCAGCGCACTCAAGCGCGGAAACAGCATATACTCGGCATGACGAGGGGTTTTTATATATTCAGTCCAAAGTGCCCCTTGCGCACCAATAATAAAGGCTTGCTGCTCAGCGCTTAAGTGGCTCGGCTGTGGCTCATATTGATAAACGTTTTTTAGACTTGAAAGCCCGTGGATGGCTTTGGGCTCATCAAGATTGCGCGATTGATAGGCATCAAAATAAATATATTGATAAGGGCTCATGATCACCTGATGACCCATTTTTGCAGCTTGGATGCCTCCTTCCGTGCCCCGCCAAGACATGATCACGGCGTCATCCGCCACCCCTCCCTCTAATATTTCATCCCAACCGATCACCGTTTTACCAAGATTTTGGACGATTTTAGCGACCCGTTTAATAAAATAGCTTTGCACTTGCTCAGGTGTGGTTAACTGATGCTGTTGCATCAACTTTTTCACTTCGGGGCTTTCTAACCACTGCTTTTTTATCACCTCATCGCCACCAATGTGGATATATTGGCTCGGAAATAGCTCGGCAACCTCTTTGTATACAACACCAAGAAACGCAAACACGTCTTCACGGGGACATAACACATCTTCAAAAATCCCAAACTGCGGCTGCACCTTTACTGCTCGCTGGTGGCAAGATAACTCGGGATATGCAGCAAGCATCGCACTGCTATGCCCGGGAATATCGATTTCAGGGATCACTTCAATATGTCGCGCCTGCGCATACTCAATCACTTCCTTAATTTGCGCCTTGGTATAAAAGCCCGACACCGTTTTATTATCAAACAATGGTTGAAAATCATAGGTATGGCCAACCACGGTATGAGGCCGCGTTGCCCCAATCTCGGTTAGTTTAGGGTATGCATCAATGGCAATTCGCCAGCCTTGATCATCGGTTAGGTGCCACTGAAAGACATTGAATTTATGCATCGCCAGCCAATCGATATAACGCTTCACAAACGCCACATCGAAAAAGTGCCGACTTACATCTAAATGCATGCCACGGTATGAGAATCTGGGCTGATCTTTTATTTCTACCGCAGGTATTGCCCAACTCGCCTGATTTATAGGCATACGCGACTCAATCTCAACAGGGAGTAATTGTCGCAGTGACTGCATCCCCCAAAATAATCCGGTCGCAGTATTCGCTTGTATTTCAACCCCTTCAGGCGTCACGCTCAGCGCATATCCCTCTTGAGATAGCGGTATATCGACAATCTTAAAGGCAATACTATTTTTAGTTGTGCTATCAGCCTGAGACACTGGCAACTGATAGCCCGTAGGCGAGCGTAAAAAGATCGCTAATTGCTGCGCAACGCTTTGAGCTTGCTGCTGGTTAAAGGTAATTTTACTGTCATGGGTGAGGTTAAAGTGACCATTACCAACACTAGCACTCAGTGGTTTTGGGGTGATCTGTAGCGCTGTACAAAGTGGTGTAAGCAACAAAGAAAACAGCAATAAACTGCTTTGCAAAAATGTATAAAAGACACTCTGGTTCATAAATAACTTCCTGAGAAAAGCCCGCTTTTAGCGGGCTTGAGTGAACTAATGAGCACTGGGCAGTGTGCAAATTAGCAAGGGAAATACAGGGCCTAATGACCTTTGCTATTTAATTTTTGTTCCCCTGAGAGAGTTTTGGTCGCGACGCCCGACTTGCTACATAGTGGGCTGAGCAAAAAGTTAAGCAACAATGAACTAAGCGCACTCAGGTGAACCCGATTAGGTCCTAAAAATTAAGCGTCAGCGAGGCGCTGATGGTGCGTCCTAAGATCGGCCGAGCATAGTAATAATCGTATCCTGCTTGAACATCGTTGATGGCCCGCGGGTTTCCTTCGGTTAACCCGAGCTCATCACTGATATTTGTCGCTTTCACATGCAGCGCAACCGCGTCGGTAAAGCGATAATTCACCCCCATATCGATTGTGGTGTAGGCAGGGAGCTCAAACTTGTTCTCCCCATCTGAGTAACGCTCTCCTAAATGGTGAATAGTTAAATAGATATCACCATCGTCAAAGTAGTAGGTTGGCGTTAACCTAAGCTGTACTTTGGGTGTGCGCTTCACTTGCTTGCCTTCCCAGTGTGCAAATGCTCCGGTAAATCCTTCCATTTTTGGGTCTTGCAACACGCCTGTCAGCTCAAGCTGTAAATTGTCATGCGCCTGCCACACCGTTTCAAATTCGAGACCATCGGTGACAGTGTCTATCGTTTGATTCGCCACCTCACCATCGCTGCCGGTAAAATTACGTTCCACTAAGTCATTAAATTTAGTTCTAAACAAGGTCAGTGATGCGCCAATTGAATCACCAGCATAGCGAGTACCCAACTCGCTAAAAGTTAGATTAACGCTGTCATTAAAGTCGGCTTCAACCCCCGAGTGAATATTCTGACCAAAGCTCATTAACCTTGGCATTTCAAAGGCATCGGCATAACGACCAAATACTGACACATCATCCGAGAAGGTATAATTGAATCCCACCGTCCATGCAGTTTCGGTTTCGCTACGTGTTTTTGACAGGAATTTGTGTGACGGCATATCGACGTAATTGTTGGCAAGATTGTTATCTATGTCATTACCAGCGCTGTCAAAAGCGCCCGCTACAGGCTGTGCAAATGTGGTCGCTGAGACGGTGCTATCTAGCTCCAACCACTCAACCCGAACCCCACCGTCAATACGAAGGTTATCGGTTGCTTGATATTGTTCATTGATAAATAAAGAGTTGGAAGTACTGGTACCAAAAGCAGTTGCCTGTCCCCAACCAGGTGCATAACCCGTTGAGCCGTGGTCAGTTAGTTGACCCACCACTTGCTGATTGCTGTTAACTGCAACAATATCGAGTAATCGAGCATTGTCTTTTACTTCCGTTAAAAACTGCGATTCCCATTTATCAACTGGCAAGGAGTCCGCATCTACATAGGCAAATAACCACCCTATGGTCAGCGTGTGCTGATCACCTTCATAGGTAAAATTGAGCTTATTAACAAACTGCTCAGCATCGTAGCGCGAATAAAGCGGGTAGCTTGTGGTGACTAAGCCGTTTCCGTTTAAATTGCTAACATCTGTCAGTATTTCTCCATTATCGACGTATCTATACCGTGCGGCAACGGCGCCATCACTGGCAAACTGGTCCAGCATATTTTGCACATCTTGCTGCCCAAGTCGGGTATTGGCATTGACGAGCGTCGAGTTATCGAAGTTAAGCAAAATATACATGTCGTTTTCAAACTGTGAGTAACGGCCAGCTGTATTGAGTAGCCAACGGTCGCTTAACTCCCAATCTAAGTGATAGCCTATGGTACTAAACTTGGTATGCTGCCCATCTTTAAGGTCTCGTGTTTTATAGCTGCCATCAGGCTGTAAATAGTGTAAAAAGCGCTGACCATTACCAATTAAGGTGCCATGCTGTGGGTCGACACCAGCAATGCCTTTAGGGTCACTTTGATCTCTTAGCGGAATAGGCACAAAGAAAGTGGTATGGTCATTGAGGTGTTTGGCAGACAGCGTGAGTTGGCCTTTGTCAAACTCACGTACTAAATTGAGTCGAAGTTGGCCGCCGTGATCTGCGGTAAACTCTGTGTCTCTCACGCCATCAGAACGACGATAAGAGCCACCTATCGACATTTTCCAGTTGTCACTAATGGGTGTGCCATAAAAGAACTCGCCGCGATACATGCCGTAATCGGCAGCAGTTAAGCGGATCGTCGCTTCTTCAATATCATCCGGTTTACGGGTAATAAAGTTTACTAACGCCGCGGGGCCATTTGTGGTCAGTAGGCCTGAGGTGCCCCCACGAACCGCTTCCATATGTTCAATCGTGATATCTTGACGCTGATAGAAATCAACCCATACGCCGTCGTACACCACAGGTAGCCCGTCTTCTTCAACGCCAATGTAACGGAAGCCTTCACCGCCACGTAGTCCTCTAGGCGCAACATTATTGTTGGTTTCACCCCCTGAATCTTCAACCCAAAACCCTGGCACGCTTTCCAGTAGATCCGCCGTACCTAGTGGCGCTTCTCGCGCCAACTGTTCAGCATTTAATGTGGTAATTGAGACCGATGATTCCAACTTAGTTTGGCCGCGCCCACCGCTGCCAGTCACGACAATTCGCTCAAGGTCGAGTAGTTTCTTTTTTTCTGTAGTTTCTTGCGTTTCTTTTGCTTGTGCAATAGCTGTGTGTGGCCCCAATAACGCGCCACTAATAGCAAGCGCAATAAGGTGTTTGTTATAACGAGATGTATTATTGCTCATGGTATTCCCTTCATTCTTGTTGTTGGCAGAGCGAGTGAGTGAAGCTCTGTAAATCTATAAACGAACGAAGGGAAAGTTTTAGGAATATTTTTATTAAACTTAGCTCAATTTAAGTCTCTGAATGTCTTTTTGCGGTGGTAATCCGAATAATCGACTGTACTCACGGCTGAACTGCGACGGGCTCTCATAACCCACCACACCACTGGCTTGGTTGGCATCTAAACCATTAATCAACATTTGCTCTCGCGCTTCTTGTAAACGCAGGGTTTTAAGATACTGTAATGGGCTTGTGCCTGTGGTACTTTTGAAATGCTGCCGAAAAGAAGACGCACTCATGTGCACTCGCTCCGCCAGTTCATTGATTTCAATTGGTCGCATAAAGTTGGTTTTAAGCCAGCTCACTGCTTTTACAATTTGACTACTTGCAGACCCCTCAAAAGCCAACCGAGTTAAGGTCTCAGCATGCGGCCCCTGTAGCAATCTAATGACGATTTCCTTTTCAATAAGCGGCGCTAAGCTATCTCGCAAATTTGCGTCGTACTCAAGAGAAAATAATCGAGACAATGCGTCGGTTAAGCCTGCATCAATATGATGTATTGAGATAGATTTGGAGACTGACTGCTTTGCGGGCTTACTTAAGTTGAGCTCCGCCGCAGTTTGCAAAATAAGGTTGTAATCGAGCTTAACAAGCATACCAACAAAGGGGTGGTGGCGAGAGGCTTCGGTCACATGAGAAATGAGCGGTAAATCAAACGTCGTCAGCATAGCTTGGCCTGCGGAGCAAAACAAAATTTCGTTATCTATCGAGATTTGCTTTGTACCTTGAAGCACCACCGCCAAACTCAACGTATAAATACAATGTAATGGCTCTGTTGGGGCACTGCGAATATGCATGGAGAGCTTTTGTACTTGGCTCTCATGATCTCCGGACTTTTTACAGCACAGCAGTACACGCTGTGCCAGTGGTTTCACGAGTTCACGATAATCCTCAACCATTTAACTCCCCCTTAGTGCTTACACATGCTTAGCTAAAAATGGAATAATTTGCTCCACGGCTAACGCAACGGCTTTTGGATGATCATAAAGATCGTAATGAGACCACTCTGATAATTCAACCAATTGCCTGTCTGCCGAAGCAAATGACTTCCCGTATATTGCCTTACCATCACGATAAGCGCCAAATGCACCTATCTTTTGGCCAACAATGGCCATCATAGGCTGTGTCATCAACGTTTCAGCAAATGCAAACGCGTCCCAACTTAAAATTTTGTGCGCGTGCGAAAACAACATCCGCGTTGCACCGCCCTCAGCTTGGCCTCGTTTTGTTTTGTAATACTCGGTCGCTTCAAAAACATCACGCTCCGTTAAGCCGTTTTGTTTAGCAAATTCTAGGCTTGGCGGTAGCAGCTCATTTACTTGCCCTTCAGCCCCCAATGCTTCCGCGGTACGCTGCTGTGATATCGCCTCAAGCGTACCTAAAGGATTAAATTCAGAGAAATCTTCACGGAACAAACGACCAAGGTTGACGGGCGTCACACCGATCGCGGCTTTTATCCTTTTCTCTGTAAGCGCTGAATTAAATACATAACCACCACCGCCACAGATCCCAAGTGAAGCAATACGGTTTGCATCCACGAAATCTAAGGTAACTAAATAATCTATTGCATGGCTAATATCTTCAACTCGCTGATGCGGATCTTCCTTGAATCGCGGTAGTCCTCCCGAACGACCCTGAAAGCTGGCATCGTAAGCAATAACCACATAGCCAGCATCGGCCAGTGCTCGTCCGTAGATAGCACTCGACGTTTGCTCTTTACAGCTACCAAACGGATGTACTGACACTATCGCAGGGTATTTGTTCAAGGGATTAAAGTCATCTGGGGTTAGCATCAGTGCAGCGATATCCCAAGCCATGTCTTTATTTCTAAACGTAATTTCTTGCTGAACCATTGTTATCTCCAATTCCAAGTAATGAGTGGTAATTCCCCTTTTACAGCCAAACCTAAAGCGTACGTTTGAAAAACGCTGTTAACACGTTTACGGCTTCATTGACTTGCGCTTCGCCATCGTACAATTCCATGTGGTTTGCTCCGTTCACAACATGCATAGCTTTGTCTGTTGAAGCCGCTCTTGCTATCAGGTCATCGCTCATCCATTTGCTACCAGCAACACTGCCAACTACCGCAAGTAGCGGTTGGGTAAGGAAGGCTTCAGACTTAAAAAAAGCATCGTATGTAATGATTTGAGTCAGGCTTCGCGCAGTTGCAAAACCTGGCGCAGTAGGGTGTGCGGCTCGCGCTGTATGATAGTACTCCCACGCTTGGCGAAGTTCTTCATTAGGGGCATCCTCTTCTTTAAGTGGTGCTAAAGGGATTGTTGCTGTTTCATCGCTATTTGCATCAGCTGAGCGAGCGTCAGACCCCGCCTGAATATAAGGCATAGCAAGTGCATCAGCTACGCTATTATCCCAACCATTTCTAAACATTTGTCCAATATTTACCATACTGACCATACCAACCGCTTTAATTCTTTGGTCATTGATTGCTGCATTCGCCGAATAGCCAGCGCCAGCACAAATCCCCATAACACCAACTCGATCATTATCAACAAATGGCAGGGTCGTAAGGTAATCAATCACTGCACTGATATCTTCGGTACGCACATGTGGGTTTTCTAATTGACGAGGCTCACCCGTACTTTCCCCTTGATATGAAGCATCGTAAG
Organism: Pseudoalteromonas sp. OF7H-1; assembly: GCF_022347825.1. Taxonomy (NCBI): domain Bacteria; kingdom Pseudomonadati; phylum Pseudomonadota; class Gammaproteobacteria; order Alteromonadales; family Pseudoalteromonadaceae; genus Pseudoalteromonas; species Pseudoalteromonas sp. OF7H-1. Next base: position 116,716 of record NZ_JAKRFX010000008.1, read on the forward strand.
CGATGGTAACGAACCCTTGCTCCGCCAATCTAGATGCATAGGTGCCAGCAGTTTGTTCCTTAACGCCACCACCGGGATGAGAAACAACAATAGCAGGATAAGTCTTCAACTCGTCAAACTCTGCAGGTAAATTGAGTAAACCTGAAAGCGTGATAGCTAAGCCATTTGTGTTTGGAAAAGTAACTTTGTTCATGTGAAACCCTCAAAAATAAATGTGGCTAATGCGCTGATATACGTTGCCAAGAACACTGCGCTTTGTTGCTATCTAGTATAGGTAAGCGTAATTATGAATGTTTGCCTAAAATGATGAGGTGTTTGTCTATTTCAACGAAAAGTACTTATTTACATACCGCATAAACGATAAAGATTTGAGTTACTAGAATGTACCTAGTTTTGACCTAATCTGCGCCTTTCTATGCTCATATGGGTACTGAGAATCGGGGTGATCTCTGACTCTGGGGCGGGAGCAAAAAGGTGGTTGCCTTGGATAAGGTGACAGCCATTGAGATTAAGAGACTTAGCTTGCAACGCGGTCTCAACACCTACCGCTACACATTCTACATCCAAGCTCTTTGCCATCTGTACAATCAGTTTTGCAATATCATTTTGTGAGGCAACCGACTGAGGGGTAGCAAGGAAAGCCGGTGGAATTTTAATGGTTTCAAACGTGAGCTTCTGCAAGTACAGCATGCTAGTATGCCCGACACCAAAATGATCAATTGAGATCCGCATACCGGTTTGCTCTAATTCCGCCATCACTTCCGGTGCTTTATCAAGTAGCTCTATCAGGTCAACTTCTTTGATTTCTATTTCAATTTGCCGAGATGGCAACTGATGTTGCGCAGCCTGCTCCATAAAGTTTTTTATTACGGTTTTATTGGTAAGTTCAGCAAGCGAAAAATTAAAGCTAACCACGAGATTATCGTACTCGTAAAACCATGTTTTCATCGCCTGAAAGGCCAGAGCTCTGAGCTGTTGCCCAATTTCTACCATCAGATCGCCATCACATGCCGCTTCAAAAAAATCTTCAGGTACCAACAATTGTTCATCTTGCTGCCACCTTGCGAGCACTTCAAGTTTTTTAATCTTGCGGGTATGCGCATCGACAATAGGCTGGTAATAAGGAATAAACTCTCGATTATCTAACCCCTGAATGATCCGACTTTCTTGCACTAAACGCTGTTCCGATTCGTGATCTAGGCGTGCGTTGTAAAATTGAAATTCCGTTTGTGTGGCTTTTTTAGCTCGATACATTGCGGTATCAGCATGTTTTAACAAAGCTTCCGTGTTGTCACCATCATCAGGGTAAATTGCAACGCCAGCACTCACCGTGGCTTTTAGACTAACTTGGCGCAAACAATATTGTCCATTAACGCTACTCAATACTTTACTCACCACCTTACGTACATATTTTTTATCTTGGATCCCGTCAATGAGTAACACAAATTCATCGCCTCCCATTCTGGCAACGGTGTCGCATCCTCGAATTTGCTGAGTTAATCGACTCGCAATTTCTTTGAGTAATAAGTCACCATAATCGTGCCCCAGTGAATCGTTGATTTTTTTGAATTTGTTGACGTCAATAAATACCAAAGCAAATTGGTGACTCATGCGCTTGGCTCGTTTACAAGCCTGCACTAAACGGTCATGCAGCAATAAGCGATTGGGTAGCCCAGTTAATGCATCATGATGGGCAAGGTGATTCATTTTTTTCGCCATTAATCTCGACTCTGTCACATCTTGAAAGACCATTACAGTGCCAAGGTAGCTGCCATCTTTAGCTATAATAGGAGAGAAGGAATCTTGGATAGCAAAGGTAAGACCAAGATGATTGGTGATGGAAGTGAGTTCAGGTAAACAAATGGTATGGCCTTGCTTTAGGCAAAGCTCAGGAAATTTATTCACCGAAGCTTTGGTTTCTTCGTGATACATAGACATAACATCATCAAATCGCCGCCCGACCACTTCTTCATTTAACATCGCGAGAATGGCTTCTGTGACAGGGTTAATATAAGTGATCACGCCATTTACGTCTGTACAGATCACGCCATCACCAATAGAGCTCAGCGTCACTTCGAGCAATTCTTTTTCTTCTTCTAGTGCCTGAGCGAGGCGGTTTTCTCTGCTGCTAGTATTAAAATAACAGAGATATCCTGTAACGGTATCCGCGACTTTAATTGGTAAAGCAACAGGAGTAATAACTTTGCCACTGTGTTTGGTCGTGCAATTACCATAACTTTGCATAACAAGCGCTTCGAACATGCTTATTGCACCACTCTTGCCCTCGCTATGGATGTTACCGCTCACCGCGATTAAATTTTCAAGTTTTAACCCTATTACTGAGCTGCCAACACCCAGTATGGATTGCATTTGCTCATTGGCTTGTAGAATAACGCCATCGCTGTCTAACAACGCTTGTGGCACGCTAGAGTCATCATCAACCATAATTTTTTTAGTATCTTGTGCCTGCCACCAAAGTAGTGCTACAAACAAAAAAACTAAAGCGCTGATGGCAATAAAAGTAATAGGCAACAATAAGAATAGGCCCAATTTATCGGCCATAAGCATGGTTAAGGAGAGTAAAATACCAACAACTAAGAATATCCGTCTCATTGCCTAATCAAACCTAAGTATGGTGATGATGCATTTAGCGGTGTTTTGTACAATGATTGCCCTTGCCACCTGCACTTCTACGCTAAACCTAAACCCATTAGATAAGTCTATTGGCTGATCACGCAATAAGTAGGTATCAAACACAAAGAGATGTTTGCATCAGTGTTTAATAACTATTGTTCACAATAGCAACGAATTCAAGTTTTTATCTGTTCTGAAAACGAAAGATTATTGCAATAAAACCTCAGTATTTACGTGTGCTGTAAAGGGGCTTTACAACACATCGTCTAGTTATTTACCTGAGGTTTGAATAAGGTATGTGTTAACTAATTATTTTTAAGCTCAGGTTATTTAGACCACACCGCAAATTCATTGCCGCTCGGTTCAATAAAGTGAAAGCGACGACCGCCAGGAAATTCAAATATAGCTTTGCTTATCTCTCCGCCCGCTTGCTCTACTTTGCTTTGTACGGCTTCCAACTCATCGCTGTACAACACTACGAGCGCTCCACCTTGCGCTTGTTTAGAAGACACATCGGCTCGGAAAAAGCCGCCATCAAGGCCTGAATTTGCAAACGCAATATAATCTGGCCCGTAAGATTCAAATTGCCAGTTAAATACCTGCTCGAAGAAAGCTTGTGTTGCTACTAAGTCTTTTGCTGCTAATTCTACATAATTTATGTGGTTGTTCATTTTTTATTCCTTTTAAAATCTGTGCTTCATTTATGCTGTTATCGCCTAATAGAAAGCATTTTGTAGTCGCTTCTAAATCAATGTTAAAGTGTAGGCAATTTTATTCAGCGTTTATTATTGATTGTGCGATTATTATCTCTGCTCACTACTTTAGGAACTATCACATTCATGAGTTTCATCACTTCAGCTCACGCAACAGCAGCACAAGTGCCACTGACCACTTCGCAAATGCTTGGACAAAAGCTTATGCTCGATTTCCGCTATTACTGCGGTGAAAGCAAAAAGCCAAGTGGAGATTGTAGAGCAGCGATGACAACTTTACCGCCTGAGCTGTCCGAATTAATTAGTAAATACGACATCGGCGGCGCTATTTTGTTCGCCGAAAATGTGCAAAACACCGCGCAAATCGTCAGTCTAACCAATGCTTTGCAAAGTGCGGCACAACAAAGTAAAAGTCAACTTCCTTTATTTGTTGCCATCGATCAAGAAGGTGGCCGTGTTGCGCGAATAAATCGTGAACAAGCAACGTCGTTTACCGGCAATATGAGTATTGGAGCAACCTATCCAAAACAGGGTGATACTTACGCAACCAAAGTGGCAAGTGCAATTGGAAAGGAGCTAAATAGCTTAGGGATCAACGTAAACTTCGCCCCAACGGTAGATGTGAACAGCAACCCGAACAATCCGGTGATCAATGTGCGTTCATTCTCGGAAAATCCAACAGTGGTCGCCAAATTAGGTCTTGCGCAAGTAAAAGCATTTGAGGCCGCAGGCGTTCTCTCTGCGCTAAAGCATTTTCCTGGCCACGGTGATACACATGTCGATAGCCACACGGGACTACCTCACGTTGATCACGACCGCGAAAAAATTAACCAGCAAGATTTATTGCCCTTTGCCGAGATAATCAAAGCATCGCCTCCTGGCATGATAATGACTGCCCATATTCAATATCCGGCGCTCGACAACAGTAAAGTCGTTAACTCTCAAGGTGAGAGCATGATAAGGCCCGCGACTATGTCTTATCAGATCATGACACAACTTCTAAGACACGAGTTGGGATACCAAGGCGTGACCGTCACCGATGCGTTAGATATGGCTGGGATCAGCGACTTTTTTAATCCAGTCGATGCAACAATTGAAACGTTTAACGCCGGCGTGGATATCGCGCTAATGCCTATTGCTATTCGCAATCGTGCAGACATCAAACGCTTTGAGCAATATATGGCTCAGCTAGCTAAAGCGCTTGATACCAATAAACTAAACCAAGAACAACTTAGCAGTTCTATGGCGCGTATCGCTAAGCTCAAGACAAAGCTGCCACAATCGAGCGCTTCTTTGGCCATTGCCAATTCAACACTGGGTAATCCAAGCCATCGTCGCTTAGAAGCAGAGCTTGCACTAGCAGCTATCACCGAAGTAAAAAACGATGGTGTATTACCGCTCAGAGGTAACGCTCAAGTTGTTCACCTTATCATGCCTGATAGGCAAAAATGTTTTGCGCTTGAACAAGCATTACAAACATACAGCAAAAATTCGCTCACACTTTCTTGTACAAGCCTACAAGCCTACGACCCAAACATTGCACATGAAGCAATTAAACAGGCCGACATGATAATCGCCGCACATGCATCACCACCGCAAAGTGCGGTAGAGATTGGCGGCATGGACGATGTGAAAAAGTTACGAGAGCATGGGGTGGCGCGTAATGTGCAACCTGAGGCGCTGAAAGCATTACTGCAATACGGTCAGAAACTGGGTAAAAAGCAGCTATTTATCAGCCTAAGAGCACCATACGAAATTAGTACCTTTGGCCCTCTTAGTAACGCAGTATTAGCAAGTTATGCTTATAATGTAGACGTAAATCATGATAAAAAAGTAGCTGGGCCTGCCTACACGGCTCTGGCCAAAGTGATTTTAGGAATAGCGAAAGCGGAAGGTTCACTGCCTGTTACAGTAAACCACTAATTGGAGGAATCTATGGATCCCAGTGCTTCTTTAAGTGCACCACATGCAATAAGAAAAATGATCAAGGATGGTGATTATACGGGCCCTACTAAAGGGTTCGTGCCTGGGTTCACACAATGTAATGTGATTATTTTGCCACAAAGCGAAGCATATTCATTCTTTCGCTTTTGTGAGAGTAATCAATCTGTTTGCAAGCTAATTATTCCGCCCAGCGAGCCGGGTAATTTTAACTTTGACACTTTGGGGAAAGATATAGACATTCGCTACCACCTCCCCAAGTATCAGATTTTAAAGCATGGCCAGCTCGCCCAAGAATGCCATAATATAGAAGAGCACTGGCGCGACGATTTAGTTACCTTTGCTTTTGCCAGTTATCTTTCTTTTGATAACTTACTCGCGCAGTATGGAATAAACCCGCCATCAGCGAATCCAACCACGCCTTTACCACTTTACATCAGTAACTTGCCTTGCAACTCAGTGGATAAGTACGAGGCGAATCAAATATTGGCGATGCGCCCATTAACCAAGCAAAATCTTATTAGTGCCATTCAAGCGGCAACATTGAGCCGACTTCCCTATGCGTTGCCACTTCATTTTGGTAAGCCAAATGAGGTTGGGATCAAAGATCTTAGCAAGCCTAATTTTGGCGAGCCATTGATTTGTAAAGAGGGGCAGCTTCCGGTTTTTTGGGGTTCCAGCCTAACAGCTCAGTTAGCCATAGCAAAAGCGGCACCTGAGTTTTGTATTATGAATAGTCCACACCATTTATTGGTGACAGATAGACAAGATTTAGAGCTTGCAGTAACGAAGTAGGAAATAAGCATGTTATTAAATTGCGACTTGGGTGAAAGCTTTGGCGCTTGGAAAATGGGGTTAGACGAACACGTAATGCCACATATCGACATGGCCAATGTCGCTTGTGGTTTTCACGCAGGAGATCCTGATGTACTCGCGCAAACACTAAAGCTGGTCAACACGCATCAAGTGGCGCTTGGCGCACATCCAAGCTATCCAGACCGCCAAGGGTTTGGCCGCCGCTCAATGCAGCTCTCTGAGCAAGAGATAATCAACGCCTTACATTACCAAATTGCCGCAATTGAAGGGATGGCAAAGGTGCAAGGCTTAACACTAAATTATGTAAAACCACACGGCGCACTTTATAACGATATGATGAAGTCACAAAGGATATTAAGCTGTGTTATCAAGGCCATTTCACACTATCCAAGTGAGCTTAAGTTGATGGTACTAGCCACTGCGCAACAAGCAAGTCACCAACAACTCGCCGACGACTATAATGTATCACTGATTTTTGAAGCCTTTGCCGATAGACTGTACACCGATGAAGGCTTACTTACTCCCCGCTCTGAACCGGGCGCAGTGCATGACAAATCAGCGCTACTTGCGCAAGTTAAGCAATTACATCAGCAAGGCAGTGTTACAACTGCAAGCGGGAAGTCACTTGCCTTACGCGCCGATACCTTATGTGTTCACGGTGACAACGAGGCGAGCATTGCCTTAATTGAAGAAATAAGAAACGTGATAAATCAATAATTTGTGATAGTCTGGCCGTATATGTTTAATAAGTGAAAGTTAACTCAGCGAAAGGACTTTAGATGCAGCTCACCACAGAAAGACTTACCTTAAGGCCTATACTTAATACAGATTGGTCGCTTTGGGCAGAACTTCATCAACAACCAGATGTCATGCGTTTTGTCGGTGAGATCACCGATGAAGCTACGCTGCGTGAAAAGTTTAACCGTGGTTTAAGCGCCGGACTAGGGCAGTGGCACAAAGAAGATAACACTTGGCTCACCTTAGTGATTGAAGAAACGGCCACAGCGACCCCTATCGGGCTACACGGATTTTTAAGTATGTGGACACCATTTCAACAGGCTGAGTTAGGTTTTATGCTCTCTCCCAAATTTCAAGGAAAGGGTTACGCCTTAGAAGCTTCTAAGGCCGTCATTGATTTTGCCTTGCACGAATGTAATTACCACAAGCTCATCGCCACCGTTACCCAAGGAAATCATGCCTCTCACCATTTACTCAAAAAACTAGGATTTGAGCTTGAAGGCACGCTAAAACATAACTTCCAAATTAACGGCGAGTGGGTAAATGACGAGAAGTTTGGATTATTGAGGATATGATCCGTACAGCAAGAACAAAACTTGTTGCACTCACTTCAGAGTATGCAGAGAAGCTTGTCACTTATCACCTAGAGAACCGTGATTACTTTGCACCGTGGGAGCCGTCTCGACCAGAAAGCTACTACTCAATGGATTATTGGTTGGCTCACACAGAGCAAGCCGAATATGCCGCACAATCCGATACCGCTTATCACTTTATTGCGTTATTGCCAGAACGGCCTCAGATAGCGGGGCTGTGTAGCTTCACCCAAGTTGCACGAGGTCCGTTTCAAGCTTGTTATTTAGGCTACTCCATAGCATCACAATTTGCGGGTCAAGGCTATATGACCGAGATCTTAGAAGCTGCAATCTCACATATGTTCGATCAGCGAAACATGCATAGGATCATGGCAAATTATATGCCCAGCAACGTGGCAAGCGCGCGAGTGTTGCAAAAAATAGGCTTTGAACAAGAAGGCTATGCTAAGCAATATCTACGCATTGCTGGGAAATGGGAAGATCATGTTTTAACAGCCAAGCTGAGAGCAGAATAAACCCCGCGTTGACTATTTTTACATTCATTAACATCAACCTCTGTACTTAAAGACCCTAAAAAGGGTAAGTTTTTAGTAAGTATATTGTAACAATCAGAGAAAATAATAATGAATAAAAAAATATTTCAACTCTCTTTAATCAGCTTAGGATTAGTACACCTAAGTGCTTGTGACCTTTTTGGCGGTGATGATAAGAACACTCCACCAGAAATCGTAACCGCAATCGAAGCAAGCATTGGGGAGCGGAGCTTCCTAAGTGGTGGGGTGACAATTTCAGACAGTGATGGATCAATTTCGTCTCGCACTATAAAACAAACTTCAGGACCAGACGTCATCGATCTTACCTTAGGCGATTCTAGCCTTTCTTTTACTGCACCAGAAGTCACTGAAGATACCAAAGTAGCCTTCTTGATAACTGCTACTGATGATGACGGTGATAAGACAGAAAAAGAAGTTTCTGTCACCATCAAACAAATAAATAGAGCCCCTCTAATTACAGGTTCAGAACACAGCCTTGAATATAACAACACCTTAGAATTTACTCTGGATGTAAAAGATGAAGATGGCGATGCACTGGAGGTCACTTTCGAGCCGGCACTTTCGGGTGTTGTTGAATTAATTAATGCAACAACGCAGACATACAGCTATACCCCAACGCATAACAACATAACTAAAGAGATTTTGCACTTCGGCGTGAGCGATGGCGACCTCACAAACTCTGCAGAAGTTCAGATAGAAATTATCGATACAACAGCACCACGACTAATGACAAGTTTGCCAGAGTCCTCAGCGACTCGGGTTAGCTTAACAGGTGAGATCCAGCTGCACTTTGACGACAATATGTCCGCGTCTTGGTCAAGTGAAATTGGTACTTCAGAGTGTAATGGCGCAATTCATATAAGAGAATCTGGTAATCAAACTTGCGTAGAATTTTCAGTAGGACAAACACAGCAAGAAGATGGATACGCTTTTTCTTTAACACCAATGGAGCCCCTTAAAGCAGGCACTGAATATGAATTAACCATCTCAGAAACGGTGACCAACTTTTATGGGACTGCCATCGCCCAAGCTGAAAAGCTTACTTTTGTTACTGGACAGAAAGATTTACTTATCACCGAGATTTCATCGTCTAGGTATATCGATGATAACCGCTGGGTAGAAATCTACAACGGTACAGACGAAACTATCGATTTGAGTAATTATCAACTCGTTGCCGAAAGCATCGAGTTGGAAAACTACAATGATGGCGGCACTAAAGTCTTTCCGTTGAAGTCACAGCTACTTGAACCGGGCGAATATATCGTAGTGCAAAATGAACATGGACCTCAAACATGGCAGCGCAGCGTTACAAGCTCTAATCAGTTGATGCTAGTCGGCGATGGACAGTTTGCGCCAGCATGGTATATATCTGGGTATGTAGAATTACAAAACAAGCAAGGTGAAACGGTTGATTTTGTCCGTTTTGGCGAAAGTGATAAAGCACCAGCAACGCCTTCAGAATGGCAAGAAAGTGCCGAGTTATTACCAGTTTCAAATCAACTAGGTCAAAGCCTTGTTAGAACAAACCTATTAACAGATACCAATTCGATTAGCGACTGGCAATCTACCGCCTTTTTTACACCTGGCGGCAATAATGATGTGCTCTGTGATAAAGATGAGGACTTAGATGGAATCCCTGATTGTTCAGAGCAGCCTGGTGGCACATTCGCAGGCTTACCTTTATACGAATGGGGTGCAAGAGCTGGCGTCAGAGATATTTTCATAGAAGTTGACTATATGGAAAGTAATGATGCAGGTATTACGCCTCACAAACCCGCACTAGACAAAGTAAAAGCGGCGTTTGCAGCTCAAGATATAGCAGTGCACTTTGACGTAGGTAACTTGTATCACCAAACAGAAGGCTTATCACCTGAACAACATGATTTGGGTGGCGGCGAGCAAATCCCCTTTGTACAAACCACAACCTTTGCCAGTTCAGAGCAAGCGCCGAGTATTCTTGATCACAAAGCCAAGCATTTTGATCTTAAACGCCGGCCAATTTTTCACTATATGCTGATGGCAAACAGTCAAGAAGCAGACGGCAGTGGCGGATCTTCTGGCTTAGCTGAGTTATTTGGCAACGACCTTATTATCTCGCTGGGGAATTGGGGACTGAACTTAGAGTCAGAGCTCATGACCAATGTGACCTACAACTACCAAGCAGGAACGATTATGCACGAATTGGGGCATAATCTCGGTTTGTATCACGGCGGCAATGAAAATACTAACTTTAAGCCAAATCACTTTAGTGTGATGAATTATTTGTATCAACTCAGTGGCTTATCAACCATTGGCAATAACGAAGGCGATCGATACTTACGTCGCTGGTTCCGTAATAACGAAAACTGCTTTCCGGAAGGCACGGCAATTTTAAACGGCCCGACAGATGATATTACGAACTTTGTTATTGACTACTCTCATGGTAAAAACCTGCCATTAGACGAAGCCAAGTTGGACGAATCAAAAGGCCTTAATAATCCCAACTCAGAAGCCATTGATTTCAACTGTAATGGCAGCACTTCTGATATTTTAGTGGACTTTAACCTTAATGATGACAGCGAAAACGCATCCATTTTGACTGACTACGATGAATGGTCAAGTTTAATACTGAATTTTACACACTTCTGGAGTGGTGCGAACAGCGGTCACTCGCATCAAACGACTGAAATGCGTCCTAAACGGTCCATCATGCATACCGACATTCAATTAGTGCATGAGGAAACGGCACCACCGAAAGCGGTATTTGAACAAATTAAACATTGGTCAAACTATCAACAATAGATATAACGCACGAATAGGCCCTAGTTTGGGCCTATTTTTTACATTAATCACTATTACGCTCAGAAGGCAGGTCACTCATATATTCCACAAACTCAATTTCGTATCCGGCTGGATCAATAAAGTAAACGTTTTTTCGGTGTGGATGCTGCGCTCCGACTTTATCGACTACATAACCTGCTTCGGTTAGCCTATTAACGACACGCTCGACACTTTGAACCACATAGGCAAAATGTGCCAAGCCGACTTGGTGACCTTCGAGTGCTCTGTTTTGACCCTCACCGTGATCGCTAAACGCTATATAATGATAGTCATCACCAAAATGCAGCCATGTTCGTGCTTTGCCGTACCACTCGCCTTGCCCTTTGCTTCTAACTTTCCAGTGAGGAAATGCGGCGCGATAGAAGTGAAGCACTTCTTCTAGGTTGCTAACTACCAAATTTACGTGTTCTAAGTACATATCATCCTCTTCATTATAAATTTCGCTAACTGGTAGCAACGATAAAACCGCAAGCTAAGTTGAGGTAAAGCACTTTTTTATAGATTTTTAATTTGTTCACCGCAAAGAGTTGATTAAGCTGCAATATGGCGCATAGTGGAAATGATAATTAGAAACAGGATGAGTCATGAAATACTTTCTAGCAGGCGTCGCGATTGCAAGCTCAGCTTGCGCTGTGCAAGCCGCATCGCTTGAGCCAACCGATATATTTAATCTTGAATATGCTAATCAAATTGACATCACCAATGACGGTGACAAAGTCTTCTTCGTGCGAAACCGCATGGATATCAAAAGTGATAGAAAAGTCGGTAATATTTGGTCTGTAGACCTTGCTACCAATGCAATGCAGCCAGTTACCTCTGGATTGCACATGGATTATTCTCCTGTGCTGTCGCCCAGTAATGATCGCATCGCTTTTGTTTCTACTCGCGACGGTAGCAGCCAAATTTATGTGAAATGGTTAGCAACCGGTGCCATTGCCAAGATCAGCAATTTAGCCCATGGACCATCAGGACTACATTGGTCACCAGATGGTAAAAGCCTGTACTTTAGCCAGTTTGTTCCCAGCCAAAAGGCACCACCGGTATCTGTTGCAGGGAAACCCAAAGGGGCAGAATGGGCAAAACCACCCGTATTTATCGATGAGGTATATTATCGCGCCGACGGTGCTGGTTATACCGAACCGGGCTTTAATCATATTTTTAAAATTGACGCCAACGGTGGCAACGCAAAACAGTTAACCTCTGGCAACTTTGATCATGGCGGCGAACTGAGTTTTGCTGATGACGCAAAGACACTGTATTTTTCGGCTAATCGCCACAAGGATAACCAATTAAACCCAACCAACAGCGAAGTCTATAAGCTAGACCTAAACTCGCTTGAAATCACCGCGGTAACTGACCGAGTTGGCCCAGATAATCACCCAGAGGTGTCACCTAATGGCCGCTATCTGGCTTACCTTGGTTATGATGATAAAAAAACCAATTACGAGAATAGCCTACTCTATGTCAAAGATCTCAAATCAGGCGAAACCAAAACCTATGCAGCCGATTTAGATAGAAGCCTTGCCTCTGTCACTTGGGCCGCCAACAGCCGTGGCGTCTATGTAAGTTACGACAGTGAAGGGAAAACCACACTTGGCTATCAGCCGTTAAAAGGGCGTTTTGAGCTGATAACGGATGCCATTGGTAGTGTTAGTTTTGGTCGCCCCTATTCAGGTGGTGACTATGCCATCAGTGACCGTGGATTAGTGGCTTTTACACTCGCAGATACCCAGCGCCCTGCCGATGTCGCAATTGTAAAACGCGGCGAGCCAAGACCAATTACAAAGCTGAACGAAGATGCCCTTGGCGATAAAACACTGGCAAAAGTTGAAGAAGTTTGGCTAAAGTCGACACATGATCAACTGCCAATTCAAGCTTGGGTCGCCTACCCTCCTGGGTTCGATAAATCTAAAAAGTATCCGCTAGTACTTGAGATCCACGGTGGCCCAGTTGCAAACTATGGCCCACACTTTAGCGCCGAGGTACAGCTTTTTGCTGCCCAAGGCAGCGTAGTGCTTTACATGAATCCACGAGGCAGCGACTCCTACGGCAAAGAGTTTGCTCAAACTATCCACCATAACTACCCAAGTCATGACTTTGATGACCTAATGACAGGTGTAGATCACCTGATTGGCGAAGGCTATATAGACAAAGACCGCTTGTTTGTTACAGGCGGTTCAGGTGGTGGCGTACTCACCGCGTGGACGGTAGGTCACACGGATAGATTCGCAGCAGCAGTCGTAGCAAAGCCAGTGATCAACTGGTATAGCTTTGTATTAACTGCAGATTTCTATCCATTCTTTGCGGACTACTGGTTCCCAGGAAAACCATGGGAGCACATGGAACATTATATGAAACGCTCGCCTATTAGCTATGTGGGGAATGTAAAAACCCCAACCATGTTACTGACAGGTGAAGCGGATTATCGTACGCCAATCTCAGAAACTGAGCAGTATTATCAAGCGCTTAAGCTACAGGGTGTAGAAACAGCTATGGTCAGAATTCCAGATGCCTCACACGGAATAACCAAAAGACCATCCAACCTGCTAAACAAAGTAGCTTATATTCAGTGGTGGTTCGACAAACACGATCCGAAAAAATAGACGGGATCCCAACCAAGCCGGGGCAGTCTTGCCTCGGTTTATTTACTCGTTATTGTTAAAGAAAATCCACAAAAATAGGAAATTCAATATGGATTATGTCTCTCTCAATCGTGCGGCATGGGAAGAACGAGCCAAGGCACATTTTGACTCTGAGTTTTATGACGTCAATCGCTTTTTACAAGGCACCTCTTCGCTCAATCCCATTGAATGTGAGCTACTTGGTAATGTATCAGGCAAGAGTCTGCTTCACCTACAATGTCACTTCGGCTTAGATAGCCTATCATTCGCAAGGTTGGGGGCTAAGGTAACTGGTGTCGACTTTTCAACAGAAGCCATTACGCGAGCAAATACGTTGGCTCAACAAACTGGGCTCGATGCCAGTTTTATCTGTCAGGATATCGCGCAATTTGGGCTTGAGAATACCACACAATTCGACATTGTCTTTGCATCCTATGGCACTATTTGCTGGTTACAAGATTTATCTCAGTGGGCTGCCACTATTGCCCGTGCATTAAAGCCCGGCGGTCAGTTTTGTTTCGTGGAGTTTCACCCAAGTATTGACCTTCATTTAGGTTACCCTTACTTCCCACAAACTCAGCCTGATATTAGCGAGGAATCAACCTATACCGAAAACCATCAAGATAGCAAACAAACCATTGCGATTTGGCCGCACTCAATCGCCGAAGTGATGCAGTCATTAATACAAGCTGGTCTTACAATCACTCACTTTGATGAGCACCCTTATAGTCCATATAACTGCTTTGAAGGTTTAGAGGCAGTGTCTGGACAAGGCTTTCAGTTATTGAGTAAAGGGCATCAAGTGCCATTGCTATTTTCAATATTGGCGATTAAAGCGGAGTAGAACTCACTACTCCGCCATATATTTTTTCATCTCCAATACAATCACGAGACTTTTTTACACAACCCTTACGCACCTAGTTAACTACCAAAATACAATATGGTCTTACAAGCTTTCTGTTCCAAGCCAATTATTGCAAAAGACTAAATTAAAGTTTCACTTCAAAAATATTCTTGCTATAGAAGATAAACATAACACTTTGATAAATTAAATTTTTTATCGATTTATTTTTCCGAATATACCAATTTGTTTTTCTGGATTTTCTCTTTCTAATTTGTGAACTAAAGTTTAACACGCAGTTTGAGACACACTTTAATTACGAGGGAAAACCCCATGAATAGAAAATCTAGAACGATGTTGTCTGCCGTAGCGCTCGCAGTAACAACAACGCTATCAGCCCCGAGCTTTGCAGCAATGAGTGAAGCAAAAACCAACCAATTTTGGTGGCCAGAACAACTAAACCTAAGCCCATTAAGACAGCACAGCCCAGAATCCAACCCTTATGGCGCAAACTTTGATTATGCCGCTGAATTTAGCAAACTAGATCTTAAGCAAGTCAAAAAAGACATCGAGCAAACACTCACTGATTCACAAGACTGGTGGCCTGCCGACTGGGGACATTATGGTCCATTTATGATCCGCATGGCATGGCATAGCGCTGGGGTTTATCGTGTACACGATGGCCGTGGTGGCTCGGCAGGTGGCCAACAACGTTTTGATCCGCTAAACAGTTGGCCTGATAACGCGAACTTAGACAAAGCAAGACGATTATTATGGCCGATTAAACAAAAGTACGGTCGTAGTCTATCGTGGGCAGACTTAATGGTCTTAGCGGGCAACGTTGCGCTTGAATCAATGGGTTTTAAGACCTTTGGTTTCGCCGGTGGCCGTCAAGACGATTGGGAGCCAGATTTAGTTTATTGGGGTCCAGAAGATGCTTTCTTAAAAGACGAGCGTCGTGACAAAAAAGGCAAACTAAAGGGCCCATTGGCAGCAGTTGAAATGGGACTTATTTATGTCAACCCTGAAGGTCCACACGGTAAACCAGATCCATTACTTGCCGCAAAAGATATTCGCATGTCATTTGGTCGCATGGCCATGAACGACGAAGAAGTGGTCGCACTTATCGCGGGTGGTCACACCTTTGGTAAAGCACATGGCGCGAAAAAGCCATCTGATTGTGTGGGTAAAGAACCAGCCGCTGCAGAGATTGAAGCGCAAGGCCTAGGCTGGAAAAATAAATGCGGCACGGGTAAAGGTGCAGACACCACAACAAGTGGTTTAGAAGGGGCTTGGACGGTCACACCAACTCAATGGTCAACCAATTATCTCGACAACCTAATGAACTTCAATTGGGTAATGACAAAAAGCCCAGCTGGTGCGACCCAATGGATCCCTGACAACAAAGCTGCGGCAAACCTAGTACCAGACGCCCATATTGAAGGTAAACGCCATGCACCGATAATGTTCACCACGGATTTGGCATTAAAATTTGACCCTGAATATCGTAAGGTCATTGAACGCTTCCGCAAAGATCCAAAGCAATATGAGTTGGCGTTCGCTAAGGCTTGGTTCAAATTGACCCACCGTGATATGGGTCCAAGAGCCCGTTATGTAGGTTCAGAAGTACCAAGAGAAGTACTGACTTGGCAAGATCCAATTCCAAAAGCGGATTATAAGATGATTGGTAGTAAGGACATAAACACTCTGAAAAAATCAATCTTGAACTCAGGTCTAACAAAGCAAGAACTGATCAGAACGGCATGGTCGGCAGCATCTAGCCACCGTGTTACTGATATGCGTGGTGGTGCAAACGGTGGCCGTTTACGCCTCGAGCCTCAGGTAAGTTGGGAGATAAACAACCCTGACGAGGTAAACAAAGTACTAGCTACATTGACGGACATTCAAACCCAGTTTAATAAACGCGCTGGCAAAAAAGCGGTCTCTATAGCCGACTTGATTGTGTTAGGTGGTTCTGCGGCAGTTGAAAAAGCCGCAAACGACGCAGGCTACAAAGTAAATGTAGCGTTTAAACCGGGCCGTACCGATGCCTCACAAGCACAAACAGATGTCTTATCATTTAGCTATCTGGAGCCAAAAGCTGACGCGTTCCGTAACTATTACAGTGATGAAGCATTTATGTCACCAACTGAAATGTTAGTAGACAAAGCCAATATGTTGGACCTATCAGTACCTGAAATGACGGTACTATTAGGCGGCCTACGTAGCTTAGACGCAAACTACAAAGGTTCAGAGCACGGTGTATTTACTGACAAACCAGGTCAGTTGAGCAACGACTTCTTTGTTAACCTGCTAGATATGTCGACTAAATGGTCAAAAGTAGAGGGGCAAGAAGGCTTATATGAAGGCCGTGACCGTAAAACTGGAGAGATAAAATGGACAGCAACACCGGTTGATTTAATCTTTGGCTCTAACTCTGAGCTTCGCGCAATTACCGAAGTCTATGCATCGGACGATGCCAAACAGAAGTTTGTAGACGATTTTATCGCCGCTTGGGTGAAGGTAATGCAACTAGACCGCTTTGACTTAAAATAAACCAATTAAGTAGAGTAAACGGGGGCCTAATTTAGGCCCTATTTTTTATTCGTGCTGCACACCTACCAAAGTCAAAATATAGCCAATATGGGTTTTCGCACCACTTGCCCACAGTGTTTTCACCAGACATTTGTAAATTAGTTTCAGGTACTAGAGACCCCTGGGTAGACAAATATGGTTGATAATTTATCTGACTGGCCGTGGGTAGTTGGCTTTATGCAACAGGTAGAGAGCCGATTCTTCAGTTTAGTTTATGCACAAAAAATCGGCGCTTAGCGCGCCGAGTGAACTTAATGATCAATCATATCAGCCAAAATGATGGCTGCGTGGGTTTCCACCGCACCTGAATCGAAACCATACATGTGCCCATATTTGTTCGCTAGCTCGGAATGCACATTATTGATGATCTCTTCTTGCCAGCGTTTGAACCAAATGAAGTGGTTGCCGTCTCTAAAAATTGGGGTGTAGGGCGCAACTTCTAATTGTTTACCGACTTCAGTTCTAACATCAGCAATGTATTCCAGCAGGTCTTTTACGTCCTTTTTTGAGCCTATATTGCCATGACCGCCATTAATAAAGTTCCAGTGCTTACTGAGCGGTTTCCTCAGAAGATTTTGTAGATCCACTTCATAACCATGGAAATCTTCCGCTCCCGCAAAATTGTAAAACGGCAGCTGATCAGGGTTAATCATGTCGGCGAAATGCAGCACGCGATCGCTTGGAATTAGAATCATCGTGTTATCCGGTGTGTGACCAGAACCTTCTGGTGCCATCATCTTCAGCCTTATGGAGCCAAATTTGACCGTTCTAGCTCTTTTCAAATCGTACACTTCATTTGGTGCAGGAACTTTAGGGGTTCTCACACCGTTCTCGTTCAATTCAGCGTGAAGGTTGATCTTGTCAGCAACAGTTTGACTAGCGATAACACGGACATGCCCCACTCTTGGGTAATTTTTCTTAATTAAGTCAATAAGTTGATTACCTCCACCTACATGATCTAGGTGATAATGAGAATACATAATAGCAGTGATCGGCTTATTGGTGATGGATTGAATACCTCGAAACAGCGCATCAATACGACCATCACCAAGAGGGTCAATCAGTAACACCGAGTCTTTGGACACCACAACGGTAGCGTTGTAGTAATTTACTCCAATCCAGTAGGTGTTTTTACCCAATTTCTGTACAGTGAATTTACTGTCATCAAACTGGCGTTCATAAAGGTTATTGATTTTTTGGCCGATTTTCAGCGAGTGCTTTGCTGATGGTTCAACTTCGATTTGAGCCGTTTCACCAGGGAATAAAATCGCGTGTTGGTTATTATGGTCATGGCCTAACGCACTGACATTAAAAGTAAACACTGCAGCAGCAATAGGGGTTAAAGCTAGGGTGGGTAGTTTCATTTTTCTCTCCTCAATAAGATGAAAAAAAGATAAAACAAAAACAAACATATCAAAAATGCATGTTTGTTATAGTATGTAGATCATTTACGCATAATTTTATACGGTGATGGCATGGGTGTACCTGAGTTGAATCTACGCAGTATTGACTTAAATTTGTTAACGATCTTAGAGAAGGTGTTGATCCACAAGCATATTAGTCAAGCCGCTCAAGCATTAAACATGAGCCAGCCAGCAGTGAGCCGAGCCCTGATGCGCTTAAGAAAGCAATTTGCTGATCCATTGTTGGTAAAGGTGAAAAATGAGTATCGTTTAACTGCAAAAGGTGAGCGCCTTCGTAGCGAACTGGAGCTATCACTCACTACAATTCGTCATATGTTGGTGGATGATGAGTTTGACCCCCTGCAATACTCAGGCGTATTCACTATAGGGGCGCTGGATTTCGAAATGATGATGATTGTGCCGAAATTGTTGGCGCGTTTTCAACAGCGTGCTCCAAATTTGAAATTACAAATTGTGTCTTACAACTCGTTTATACCGCTTCATGACTACTTGGAAAAGGTAGCGGATTTATTACTGTACTCCACAGATGAGACACCCACCAACGTATTTAAACAGCGTTTATTTAATGATAATTATGCCATAGTAATGTGTTGTCAGCATAAATGGGCTCATCAGCCTATGACGTTAGCGCGCTATTGCCAGAGTCGACATCTAATCGTTTCAGGTAATGGCTTGTGCAAAACGGATATGGATCATGAGCTAAAAAGGTTGAATGCTCAGCGGGAAGTAGTGGCATCTTTACCCCATTTTTCGATGGTCCCGGAGTTATTGATTAACACGGATCTGATTGCCACTTTACCAAAGCGGCTGGTCACTCATTTAAGTAGACGTTATGACATCACGGTGGCCGATTTACCGTTCCACACTGCCGATTTTCAAGTTGAACAATTTTGGCATCTCATTCATCACAACAGTCCAATCCACCAGTGGGTGAGGCAGGAAATAAAAAGCTTGGTGGATGAAGAGATCGGTGAAACGGTGTGAGGCGACTCGATTAAATCGCTTTTACACTCGCTCTCTCAACTGAGCATTATCTTTATCGATAGTTCTGTTATTAAACAGCACTTCGCGCAGCTAGACATCCTGAGTTATTTTTAGGCAATGCAACAAAGCAAAACCGAGATACGAAGTTATCCGTCACCACATCGCTTTGCGCTTTATCGCTACTGTTATAGAGGTGCAATTGATTATCTTCGACGAAATAAAATCCCAATTGGTTTAATCGTGCCGCCCACCGAAACCCCGATGCTAAATCACACTTTATATAAGCACTTAACTCTCGATATTGCATTTGTTTATCACCGCCCCACAGCAACTGGTAAGGCACATTTGCGCGCTGTAAAGCCCCTTGCCAAAATCGTGATAAGCGCTGATTTTTATCATTACAAAGTACCTTTCCATGTGGATTCCAAAGACTTAAGATAGCGCCCCGTGTAACAAAGCGGATTGGCTGTAATGGTTGAAAATATACTTGTAAATAAAGCTGCCACAGGTTTGGTTCAATTTTCATGTTTTACTGCTTGTTTGATTGTATTTATCAGCTACCAAGATGGGCTCATGGCTGCAGGTTTGGCTGCTCCGCGTAATCGGCCTATACATCTTATCAATAACTAAAAAATTATCACTTAACCAATACAGCAACTCGCTTTTGCTCATTCTCCGTAAAGGTTTGTTTGAGTAGTGACTCGAGTTTTTCTTTTGCGACTTGGCTATCACCAAGCTCGGCTAAAATATTTTGCTTTTGCAGCATAAAGCTTTGTAGTTTTTGCTGCCAATGCAGCTGTTGCTTCTGGACTTCAAGTATACGCGTTGCGGCTTCATCGCCGTACTCAGCACTTAGTTCGTTATAGTGTTTTTGCTGCCAGTTTGCGTTTAGGGTGTGTAACTGGCCTGAGGTTTGAAATAACACTTGTTCGCGCTTTGGGAGCCCACTGATATGCGTTTCAATTAATTGCTGCTTTTGCGACTCAGATATAGATGCGTCTGACAAAATTTGCCAGCGATTCAAAGCTTGCGTATCCCACGCATTATCATCTTCAAACCAAACTGCAATCACTTCATCCGTAAAAAATTGCCGCTGCAGTGCGTGTAGCAATTCAACACGTTCTTGTAGATTAAGATGTGTGTCCACATCAATTAAGGCCTGCTTAAATTGCACGTAGAGACCTGCAACTTCGTGAAGGCATTGTGGTAATAGTTCCAGATAAGCTTGCCACTGCTCGGCTTGGTTATGGTTTTGTAGCTCAAAAAGCCAATCGTCGATTTGGTGCTTATGCTGTTTATTAATGGTCTCACAATGTGCGCTTACAGATACATTCCTTTTGGGTTGTGGGACCTTATGCGCATCATTTTTCAGCTCAGATAACTCCGCGAACCGGGGAACATGACGCGGCGTCTCTTGCTGTTCACTCTCGATATAAACCAGCGACAGCATAGTCAAAATGATTAGCAAAAGGCCCCACTTTTTCATAGCGCCAGACCTTTTAAGCGGCGAATATGCTGACGATAAACGGTTAAAGGGTCTGTTTCGAACAAGTGATGAATACCAATGGTGTGGTTTACCTGATCTAAATGGTTCATTTTGAATTGGTTGTTGATCACCTGACCTAAATTACTAGAACAAACTGATACTAGGCCGTCGTTGGCCTCATCAAAGACTTGAGAGAACAGTGCAAGTGCGTTGTCAGCGGGGTCAAATACGTTGGTCCATGCTTTGCTGCCACTCCATGAAAAATAATGCACGCCATTGCTCGCTAGACTTTGCGTTTCGCCACAATAATGACTTGGCACACCCTCTGGGTATTTTTGGTTAAATGCTAATGTGCCAGCCGTGGTCAAAGCACTTAGTGCTTCGAGTGCATCTTTTGGTGCGGTTGCTTTACCAGATAACAAATCAATCAACCCCGCAAGGCCGTTAGCAAGCGACGCTAAAAACTGCTCCGAAAATGAGCCACTGTCTACTCCACCGCGAACAACATCAGCAAAACGACTCCCCCAGTTTACGCCACCAATACTAGTCGCTGAGGCCACCCACTCAGGTTTAACTGAGGCGACATAGCGAATTGTTTGCGCGCCTTGGCTGTGGCCAATCAAATTAACTTTGTCTTTACCCGTTAATGCTCGAACCAACGCAACTTGCTCTAGTAGTTGCTCACCACGCAATTCTGAATTATGGGCTGATGATACTTCTGCAACATAAACCTGCCCACCTTCATCATGGATCACTTGTGGTACGCGATAAAAATAATCTACTCCGAGCAGATTATCAAAACCAAACAGACCGTGAACTAATACCACGGGATACTCTAATTCCTCACCGCTGTGGGCGGGAGAGGTAACGACCGATAGCAACCCAAGCAGGGCGCTGAGAATTAACCTTTTCATGTACTTGCTCCAATTATTACAATTTAGTAACAAACAAACTTTAGATTACAATGGTCAGAGGTCAAGCCAGAATAGTGTAAAAAATGAAATTTTAATGAATGTTACGTAAACAAAAGTAAATAATGGGAGTGTGAGTTAGTACCTAGGCCCAGAGGTTAGTACACACAGGATGCCCCAAAAGAAGCCAAAATACGGCTCCTTTTGAGAATTTCTAAAAATTAGGATCAATCGAAGGTAAGGTCTACAAGCAATCAGCGTGAGGATAAGTTGTGAGCTCACCTAAATGCACTTGGTAACTATTGCCGGTAATTG
The DNA here is from genome assembly GCF_022347825.1 of Pseudoalteromonas sp. OF7H-1. Lineage (NCBI taxonomy): Bacteria > Pseudomonadati > Pseudomonadota > Gammaproteobacteria > Alteromonadales > Pseudoalteromonadaceae > Pseudoalteromonas > Pseudoalteromonas sp. OF7H-1. Next base: position 138,702 of record NZ_JAKRFX010000008.1, read on the forward strand.
CTGTGGTACCGTAATGTCCGGCATCAGAACCAATAGTAAACGCCTCTGAAGCTGGGATCCCCGCTTTGATAAAGGCTTCAGCATCTGTTTTGGCATTACCATAAGCACGAACGACATCAATGCCCTGCGCCTTTAAGCGATTAATCTCCGCAGTTTTATATTCTGCCGTTTTAAACAAGCTGGTTTCATTACTGAGTGATGTGCGTAAAAAGCCTTGCGGTAGGCCCATCCAGCTTAACCAACCGCGCGTTCCTTTGGCATACCAATATACTCTGGCTGTTAAGAATACGGGTTGATAGCCCAAATCAAGATAGTGGCGAACTAAATCATAGGCGCCATCTTTGGGGTCGGCATGATCTATTCCGGTATAGTCGCCAATTTGCTCGGCATCGGATTCGGTTAATGTACCATCGATGTCAAACAGGACCGCTTGAGTACCTGGCTCAACGACCGTGACATAACCTTGTGCACCGGAGCCGTCAGCTGGTACGCCTGCGTATATACGATACTGACCTGCCGATAATTCAGGCAAGGTGATAAACGCCTTACCATCGCCATTGGTGGTTTGCTCTCCAAGATACTGCCAATTTGTGTCCGACTCAGCACGGTAGTAAAACTCCACCGACTCGAATTCCAAGTCTTTATGAGTGATGCTACCGTAGTCAAATTTAGCGGTGATCTGAGTTGCAGCACCGGCAGCGGTTACTTGGTCGTGTACCATATGGTAACTCGGCAGCCAAGATAAGTATTTGTTAAATGAGCTAGAAAAGCTACGCTTGACCATATTAGGTGCTGCATAATGGGTTTCTAATGCGGTAATACTTGGGCAAGTAGGGGTTGCCAGCGAAGAAAAAGAAGCGAATAACGCTGCTGTTAAAATAGAATGTCTCATGCACGACTCCGTGTTTATTATTGTCATAACGAATACGTCACCCAAGCAAATAATCGACTTACGTAGGTAACAAAGAGCAAGGCACAACTGGGTTGGCCTTGTCATAAAACGCTAGAGCATAAACTCGAAATGTGTCAAATTTGTTAACTTAAATATTTTATTTAACATTCCATAGATGTTCTACCATCTCTTGTGTACTAACTTCCATGCAACCTTGGCGGTTAACCCCAGCCCAAAGCGGGCTAAAATCTCCACTTCCTTGCTTTTCAGCAGCGGCGCGTAATGGTGTCAAAGCAGCTGATGCATATGGAAAAGTGGGTACATCATCATTAATAAAGCTGAGATCTATCATTAGTCGATTTTCGATCCCACGCGCAGGGCGACCAGAGAACACATTGGTCACGGCGGATGGCTCAGCCAGTGACTTAAGTGCATCTCGATGTACCAAAGAAGTGCTTGCTTCATCACATAGTAAAAAGCAAGTGCCGATTTGTGTTCCACATGCCCCCAGTTCATGCATCATAGTGACATCATGATGAGAAGCAATTCCACCTGCAGCGACTACAGGAACCGATAGCGCATCAGCGAGGATAGTGACTAATTGACGAGTATGTAGCTGAGACTCAAGCTTTGTCTCGGTGAAGGTTGCTCTATGTCCACCCGCTTCAATCCCTTGTGCTATCACGATGTCTGCACCATTTTCAGCTAACCATATCCCCTCTTCCAAGGTTGTTGCTGAAGATAAAATAGTCGTCCCCCACGATTTTGCCAACTCAACCAATTCGGCATCTGGAAGACCAAAATGAAAACTGATCACGGGAGGTTTATAAGGGGCAATGGCCTCAGCCATGTCCCTATCAAATGGGCGTCTTAAGATCCCCATGTCGTCGCTAGGTGTTAGCTCCAGCTCATCGTAATATGAAGCCAGCATTTTCTTCCACTTATCTTGCTGATAAGGGTCAAGTTCCGGCATTTCATGGCAAAAAAAGTTAAGATTATATGGGCCTGAAGCATGCGCTTTAAAATGCTCGATTTCAGCAACGACCTGCTCCTTGCTCAGCATCCCACAAGGGATTGAGCCGAGTATGCCGGCATTGGTCGCTGCGGCCGCTAAGCGCCAATTTTGCACGCCCGCCATTGGCGCTTGGATCATAGGAATGGAGATATTGAGTAATGTGGTAAGCTGCATCACAAGGTCCTTGTTTTAGGCAAAACGACATAAAGCCGAAGGTGCTTTCAGTGTGGGGAAGAAGCGCTTAACGGTCAATGATTGTGCGGCTAATAAAGTAAACTTTCTCTTGCCAAAACAACCATGTTTGAAATAGTGTTTCTATAACAATACAAGGACGCCATGATGAACATCTCTCTAAGAGCCATTGATAAACACAACTACGAAGCCATTTGCGATTTAGATGTCAGCCCTAGGCAGCAAGATTTGGTAGCCTGCAACATGTTTTCCATCGTGGAATCAACATTTAATGATGGCTATACCACACGCGCAATTTATCAAGATGATGAAGCTGTTGGGATGCTAATGTGGGTACAAGAGAGTATAGAGCGCATCTCCATTTGGCGCTTTATGGTTGATCAGCAATTTCAACAACAAGGGATTGGGCGTAAAGCGCTCACCCTCGCACTCGAAGAAATCAAGCAGACACCAAACCTTACCACCATAGAAATCTGTTATGTACCGAGCAACCCCGTTGCAAAATCGTTTTACGCGAGCTTTGGCTTTGAAGAAGTTGGAATCAATGAAGAGGATGGTGAAATGCTAGCGGTGATCAAACTTCCTCTATAACAAGTTGTAATCTTCGGTAATTTGCGCAAATGGAAGCGTAGGTTAAACTTACTGACAATGTAAGTTAAGCTGCTCAAAGGAACCCGAATTAACATGCATGAGCATACAAAGCGCATTTGTGATTTTCTCACCGAAATCCAGCTACCTTTTCGATTTCATGAAGTCGAGGAAAATACGTTTTTACCGGGTCTAAAAACGGTGATGGGCACACTCTATATTGATAATGAGAAATTGCTATATCCAGGTGATATATTGCACGAAGCTGGTCATATTGCCGTATGTGAGCCGATATTCCGCGACCAACTTCATGAAGACGTGTATAAAAATGGCCTAAAAAATGGTCGAGAGAAACAAGCCATGCAAGGCGAAGAAATGGCCGCCATTGCTTGGTCGGTTGCTGCCATTCAATATATCGGCTTGCCTCTAGAGGTCGTAATACATAAGGATGGCTATAAGGGCGCCAGCAATAGCTTCGTAAGTGCTTTTAAGGAAGGGAAAGGGTTCGGCTACCCATTACTCAATGCATGGGATATGACTTGCCCAGAACAAGGCTTTCCTAAAATGCAGAAATGGATCAGGGATCATCGCTGGATTAATGAATTAAGTTAATCCATTCCCTATCTAAACCTTAAGCTCCCTAGCAGCTCGAAATAAAAAAAGCCCGACTACAAAGTCGAGCTTGGGGAGGCGTGGCGCTTTGGATTGCCACTTGCTTACTGATTAAATTCTTTCTCAGACAGTTTGCCATCTCCGTCGCTGTCTAGCTTATCAAAGATTGAAGCAAGAGATTCTGACAGTGATGCTTCGCTTTTAGAGATAAAACCGTCTTTATCTAAATCAAAATCGTTAAATTCTGCTGCCATTGCAGAGCCGGCAAAAAGTACTGTGGCGGCTGTAATTGCTGTTGCTAACTTTTTCATTGTGACCTCCTAGCCTTTAAAGTTAGAGAATTCAGAAGCGCTTAGCTGACCATTTTTGTCTGCATCTAGCTTCTCGAACTGACCAAGTAGTGTTGATGATACTGATGCTTCTTGCTGGCTGATCTGCCCGTCTTTATCCTTGTCTACATCTTGAAATGACAAGGTTGCTGCCAGTGCCATCGTACTCACCAATACACCTATGGTCGTTGCACATACCGTTCTAAGTTTCATAGCCATTCTCCTCACTATGCCCGTCTCTCATTGCGGCTCTAGTCGCAAATTAACCTTTAAAGTTAGAGAACTCAGTTTCGTTTAGTTCTCCGTCAGCGTTTACATCTAAGTCTTTAAACTGCTCGATAAGCGCTGTATTTACTTTTGCTTCACTCATGCTAATAGCACCGTTGCCATCTGTGTCATAGCTTGCGAAATCTTCACCAGCAATAGTATTTGCTGAAGCCAATGTTAGACCTGTGATTGATAGTGCGATAAGTACATTTTTCATCATTCTGCTCCTAAAATTTCCTAAATATGATTTGCTTTTGGACGGCTTGATTAGCCTTGGTAATTTGCGAATTCAGACTCGCTCAACTCACCGTCGGCATTGCTGTCTAGTTGTGTAAATTGCTCTGCAAGCGACTGATTTACTTTTGCCTCAGTCATGCTGATGGTGCCGTTACCGTCAGTATCATATTTAGTGAAATCTTCACCAGCTAATGCAGAAGCTGAAGCGAATGTTAAACCTGCAATTGAAAGTGCTGCTAATACGTTTTTCATGATAGTCCAATCCTTCTGTCGTTTTCGTAATGGTGTTAAAGGCAGTGGGCGCTATGCCCACCTAGCGATTAACCTTCGTAGTTCGCGTACTCAGATTTGCTTAGCTCGCCATCGGCGTTCGCGTCTAAGTCTGCAAACTGCTCAGTTAACGAAGTACTTACGCTTGCTTCAGTAACGCTGATTGAACCGTTGCCATCAGTATCTAGTTTTTCGAAATCACCACCAGCAAATGCTGATGCTGAAACCATTGATAAACCTGCGATTGATAGTGCTGCTAGTACGTTTTTCATAATCTAATCCTTCAATTGTGTCATTTTGTTCTGATGAGCTAGGCATGCGGCCCAGCTCTTTAACTCATTATTAAATCCAGTGCCAAATTAGCCTTCGTAATTTGCGTATTCTGACTTGCTTAGTTCGCCATCGGCATTAGCGTCTAAATCCGCGAACTGCTCGCTCAATGACGCGCTTACGCTCGCTTCTGTTACACTGATTGAACCGTTGCCATCAGTATCCAGTTTTGCGAAGTCATCACCAGCGAGTGCTGACGCTGAAACCATTGATAAACCTGCGATTGATAGTGCTGCTAATACATTTTTCATAATCTTTTCCTTAAATTGGGGTATATTTAAAACTTTGCTATTATGTCGTCGGCTCGTGCTTAGCCTTCAAAGTTATCAAACTCAGACTGGCTTAATTGACCGTCTTGGTCGGCGTCAAGGTCTTTAAACTGCGCCATCAAATTTGGATTTGCTTTTGATTCGCCTAGTGAGATGTAGCCATCTCCATCAACATCGTATTTATCAAACTCAGAGTTTGCGTGAGCACCTACTGATGCGAAAGAAAGTACAGCTGCTGATAGTGCGATTGCTAAAGTTTTCATAATCAGTTCCTCTCATATTTCTAAACTTGTCGTTTCTGCTTCTCTACGTTGGTTTGTGTTGAAGCGAATGTTTTTTGCTTTCGAGATAACTATTCCAACTTTGATGCCAAAGTTTAAAAGTAATTAAGAATCAATAGGTTAAAAATAAAGGTAAATTTTCATTAAGGATGGATTCAGTGATATTGTTGCCATTTAGCAACAGGTGATTTTGAGATAAAATTAAAATTTATTTATTTTCAATAGGTTAAGCTGTCGCATAAAAGCAACACCTTAAAAAATTAGGATGTAAGTGCAGCCCAAGGCGGTTAAGTTTCATGCGACAATCATTCACATTCGGTATTGAGCAGACCCGCCAGAAAAATTTTTATGAAAATATCGAAAATTTTTTCTTATATTTTCTAAAAATCAAAAAATAAATATAACACATTGAAAGTAAACACATTAAAACCAACTTTCATCTTGGGTAAATTGCTATAAAAGTGACTGAGTGGGCGGGAAACTGACGAAAAACACAAGTATTTTAAAAAAGTAGTAAAGAAAAGAGAGGAGTGTTGCTAAAAAGCAACACCCGCTAGATTGGTGTTAGATTACGAAGCGGTACCCAACCTTGCAGCTCTGACTTTTTACTTGAGCACCACACCCAACCATTGAGTTGGTTATGCCCCAATAAGCGTTCACCTTGAACTACCGATAGTTCCTGAGCGGTATAGTCCATTAATGCGATACCTTGTTTGGGATTGACTAAGCGAAACACTTGAGCAGGTACCCAACCAGACACTTGCTCCTCAGTTTCACAGAAAAACCAATTGTCCCACCCCTCTTCGCCCTCATATTCTTCACCAACGGCCAATCTGGCGCCTTGTTTAAACGTGATGGGAGTCGGAAACTCATTGATATGTTCCTTGATTACTTGATATTCGATATCTAACTGCTTATTTTCCAAGTTTCAACTCCATATAGACAGACAGCGGATCCGATCTGTGATCACCAAATTCTTTTCTTTCGATAAAACCAAACTGCGCATATAACCTGAGGGCTTCTGGTTGCTTAACTCCGGTTTCTAACCGTATCAGTGGATATTGACGATTATCTGCAAAAGCGATTAACTCGGACAAGATTGCTTTTGATAAACCAAGACCGCGATGGTTTGGCTTTACATACAGTCTTTTCAACTCACCATAGAGACAATCATGATGCTTTTCGACGATTGCGCCGCAAGCAATGATCTCGTCATGCTGGATAATACCAATAAAATGCGCAGTAGGTGAACATAGCTCTTGCAATGCCGATAGCTGGTTGCTTTCAGCAGGGTATAGCGAATTCATCAGCGCATCGATTTCTGCTATTAATGTATCAAGCGATGGAACACTCGCATCAAGTGCAACGATTTGCATTTATCATTTCCTTGATTTTCGGTATTAATTAACTAGAGCCGGGGATTAAGCTGAACATTCAAGTGCAACTATTAGTAAAAGTACTAAAGTTTGGTAAAGCTCAGCTCCTCACTCAGTTAGCCTTAATATGCGTCAGCCATTAGACTGGCGTTTTAGCTCTTCTAGCATACGCTCATCGCCCATCAAGTTTTTGAGGATGGCTTTAACCTTAGGGTCCGATGCATTTTCGTAGAGAGACAGCAAATCTTGAGCGATCCTTTGTTGCTGCTTTGGATCAGCGCCTGACTGGAAGTACTGTGACATCAATCCTTCTGCTGCGAGACTTTTCACGTAATCATTAGGTTCTTGCTCTAGCATTTTCACGAATGACTGTGACAAACGCTCATCAACGATAGGTGTACGCGACACAAGCTCAAGCGCCTGTAGCCTCAACTTTTCATCACTCATGTTATGCGTCATATTGAGGATAGATTCTACTGCTTGATAATCATATTGCTCTAATTCATTGCGATTTAGCATAAACATGTTCATTTGCAGTTGACTCATTGCGGCTAAGCGCTCCGTAGCCGATAAACTACTATTTAGAATTTTCTGTTTTAACTCATTGCTAACTTGGCTTGCGTACTCAGGATCGGTTTTGATCCGCATTTCGTAGTCTTCGGGTAAGTCTTCATAGAAGCCATAAATCGGGTTTTCTGCTTTCATCTCGTCGATTTTCTGCTGCTCACGCTTTTCTATCAAAGAGAAGATTAAAGACTCAAACTCATCCGGTGCTTGCTCAGAAAGTAAATCAGACTTTTCCATCGACAATGCCTGTAACCTCGTTTCAAGTTTATTGATCCGAGCCATTAACTTAGCAACTTGTTCAGACTCATCAGCTGAAGTCTGAGCATCCTGTGTATACTGAGTTGCATTATAGTGAGGCTGCTGAGTAGAACTCTGATACACGTGCGTTGCCACAGGAGAGGTTGCTAATTTGGTTTGAATGACATTAAACCCAGAAAAAGCCAATGCAAGAACTGAGCATGAAAGCGCTATATTGAGTTTAAGATTAGACATGAAAGAGTTACCCTTATAAAAAGTAGCAATGTAATAGATCTGCAAGACAAATACTGTAAATGATTGTACTGTAAATTGATACAGCAAGAGGCAATTACGCAGATAATTATTACACTTTGCATAAGGTGAAAAACGAGCCTCTAAACAGCTTGCCAAAATTGCCAACAAGGAATGACTGTGAATAATATACTGCAAACCGTCCACTATAAACCTATCACATTGCTTTTACTTGGCGTTGCGACCTTGACGTCTTTGCTTGGCAGCAGCCTACTCTGGCAAAGTCACCAGGCCTTATTTCAATGGATTTTACCATCAGCCTCACTACTTCTTGTGTTGCGATTAGGGTGGCATGTTCGTAAAACAAGCTTGGCTACTAGCCCGAGCAGTTTGCACAAAGATATAAAACTCTGTTGGATTGCTCTGCTCTTGTGTACTTGCGGAGATATCGTCAACTTCAATCTCTTTGAGCTTTATCATCGTCAAGATCAAACCATAAAGCATGACTACTTGATCGACTCCATTTGGTTTTTTGCCCTTGGTTATGGGCTTTTACTTGGACTGCTTATTCGGTTTTTAAGGCGGGAATTTGCATTAACATTAGCAACCGCGACCGTATTGGTTGTGGTGTCTATTACGTTATCGTCGCTTAGCTATCAAACGATGTACCTACCCACGATAAGCCAATACTCCCTGCTGTTGAGCGCAAGTTATAGCTTATTAGTGACCTTGCTCGGCGTATTTGGCTTTTGGCTTATTATTCAAAACGTTAAATTCAACGAAAAAGCCAACTTCGCAGTTGCCAGCGGCTTTATCCTAGCAATGCTAGCGGATGCTATTATCGGTCAATTTTGGCTGTTCGCAAACCAAGGGGATGGCTACTTTCCCATTGCAAGGCACGTTAATTGGGTCATCTATATTGGCTCGCAAACGCTACTATTATTGTTTCCTGTTGCCATGATAAAAACTAATGTTGCGAGGTGTAAAGCATAGGCAATAAAAAGGCCGAACTATGTCGGCCTTAACTATTTGTGCGCTATATCGATAAGCGGCTTATCTTTTGACAATCGCATTGTGGTAAACGTTTTGTACGTCATCCACATCTTCAAGCATATTGATTAGCTTTTCGAATGTCTCGATTGCTTCTGGATCTTCAATTTCTACGTGAGTTTGCGGCACCCAAGTGATTTCGTCTACCTCAAACGTGATCCCCTCAAACGCTTCTGTCAGTGCAGTTTTCGCCTTGAAGTATTCAGTGTGAGGTGCGAAAACAGAAACTTGGCCGTCTTCAACTTCTACGTCAGTAACATCAACATCAGCCATCATTAGCGCTTCCAAAACTGACTCGTCGTCATCACCTGCAAATCCTAAGATTGCAAAGTGGTCAAACATATGCGCCACACAACCTGGGTTACCTAAGTTTGAACCAGTTTTGGTAAACGGTAAGCGAACATCTTTGATAGTACGGTTCATGTTGTCTGTTAAACAGTCAACAATGATCATGCTGTTGCCAGGACCGTAACCCTCGTAACGCGCTGGCGTGTAATCTTCACCTGCACCGCCTGCCGCTTTTTCGATTGCTTTATCAATAACGTGTGCAGGAACTTGATCTTTCTTTGCCTTGTCGATTAAACGACGTAGTGACAAGTTCGTTTCAGGATCTGCGCCGCCATTTTTAGCAACAACGTAAATCTCTTTTCCGTATTTTGAGTTTACTTTTGTTTTTGCCGCCGCCGTTTTTGCCATGGCGTTTTTGCGGACTTCAAATGCTCTGCCCATCTTAATGCTCGTTTTTATAAAAATTGGCGAAGATTTTACCAAGACATTTGAGTTACGGCTATACCCTTATTATCCGTGATGGTAATTTGCTTTACGTCGCACGATTATATGCTTGTTTTGCGGCGATTTTGTGGCGGACCTAAGCAACTTTACTATAGTTAATATTGTTAAAATTTACCGCTACGGGTGGCTTATATATGATCACGTTTGGCTTGGGAAAAGCAAAAAAGCAAGATGGACAAGATACAGCGCTATTTCAACACTTTAAGGCAACTACGCCTTACTTAGAAGTGGATTATCAAACAGATATTTTTCAGGTTAGTCCAGCCTTTACCCGCTTACTCGGATACCCAGTTACCTACGAGCTGAAATCTCTCGCTTTTATATGTCACACCTCAACCGATGCCGCTGCACTTAAGCGTGGGCTCGCTCAACTTGAGCACCAAGCACATGTAAAGATAGCGCTCTCTCTCAATACTGCGAATGACCACAAACCGAAGAAGTTGTTACTAGAGCTATCACGTACTCAAGAAGGCAGAATTTTAGTTATTGCGACTGACATTAGCGATTACCTCACAACCATTGCCAACATGAGTGCAAATTTACAAGCTTTATCAGCGTCCTTTGCGATTATCGAGTTCGACATGCACGGTAAAGTGCTAAGCGCGAATGACAACTTTTTGTCTGTTATGGGTTACAGCCTAGAGGAAATACAAGGCAAGCATCACAGTCTGTTTGTTAAGAATGACTACGCAGCCAGTGAGGAGTATCAAGCATTTTGGCAACGCCTAAACAATGGCGAATTTTTTGAAGGTGAATTCGCAAGGCAAACAAAATCAGGTAAAACGATATGGATCCAAGCCACTTATAATCCAATTTTTGATGAACAGAATAGGCCTATCAAAGTCGTAAAATATGCCTCAGATATCACCGCTCAAAAATCAAATGCTGCGGACTTTCAAGGTCAAGTTAATGCCATCAAACAAACTCAAGCCGTTATTGAGTTTGACCCTTACGGCAATATAAAGACTGCAAACAGGCTATTTTTAAATGCGGTTGGTTACACATTAAGTGAAATACAAGGTCAACATCATCGACTCTTTGTGGCACGAGAAGACGCTGAGAGCAGCGAATATCAAGACTTTTGGCACGCTTTACGACAAGGAAAGCATCAATCAGGTGAGTTTAAACGCCTAACCAAATCAGGAAACACTCTGTGGATCCAAGCAACCTATACTCCCATCTATGACGAAAATGGCCAGTTGGGCAAAATCGTCAAATATGCCTCGGATATTACCCAAGCAAAACTGGCGTCTTTCGACTTTGCTGGACAACTCAAAGCCATCAATCGCTCGCAAGCCGTTATCGAGTTTGATTTGCAAGGTAATATTTTAAAAGCAAATGAAAACTTCCTGTCTGTCATGGGCTACAAGAAAGAAGAAATCATTGGCAAGCATCACAGCATGTTCGTCGACAGCTTTTACGCGCAAAGCAGTGAATACAAAGCATTCTGGCAGCGTTTAAAACAGGGCCAATTTGAATCCGGAGAGTTTCACCGTTTCGGCAAAGGTGGCAAAGCAATCTGGATTAGTGCCACCTACAACCCCATTTTAGACGAGCAAGGCAAGCCGATAAAAGTTGTTAAGTTCGCAACGGACATTACCGAGCAAAAAGCCACTGCTGCTGATTTTGATGGTCAGCTTCAAGCCATTCGTAAATCACAAGCCGTCATTGAGTTTGCAATGGATGGTACTATTTTATGGGCCAATGAGTCATTCCTAGATACGATGGGGTACTCACTTGACGAAATCAAAGGTAAACATCACCGTATTTTTGCTACACACGAACAAGCCACTAGTTCTGAATACCAGCAATTTTGGCAAAAGCTCAACCGAGGTGAGTTCGACTCAGGGCAATACTTAAGATTGGCAAAACAAGGTCGAGAGGTATGGATCCAAGCGTCTTATAACCCTATCCTCGATCAACAAGGCCGTCCCTTTAAAGTCGTTAAATATGCAACAGATATCACAGAACAAAAACAAGCGGTTGAACATATTAAAAATGCTATCTTAGCAATGGAACAAGGTGATTTAAGACATAGGATCACCCACCACTTAGGTGGCGAGTTCTCGGTGCTGCAACAAGCGATGAACGGCTTATTCGATAAATTAAGCGACTTAGTTAACACCATAAACAACGGTGCAGAGCAAGTGTTTGATGTAGCTAAACAAATCGCGAATAACAACGAAGAACTCAATAGCCGCATTGAAAATCAAGCGGCGAGCTTAGAAGAAACCGCCGCCACTATGGAAGAGCTTACCGCTACGGTTAAAAAGAATGCGAGTAGCGCAAGCAATGCCGCAGAGAAAGCGACTATTGTTAGAGAAAAAGCACACTCAGGTAAAGCATCGATTGACGATGCCATTACCGCAGTGGGTAAAATCGAATCTTACAGCACGAAAATCTCTGACATTATCAGTGTCATTGACGAAATCGCTTTCCAAACCAACCTCTTAGCACTCAATGCTTCCGTTGAAGCAGCCCGGGCTGGTGAGGCTGGACGCGGATTTGCCGTGGTTGCCGGAGAGGTGAGAAACCTTGCTCAACGTAGTGCATCAGCGGCACGTGAAATCAAAGCACTGATCAAAAATAGCGTTGATGCTGTGGCGCAAGGCAGCAAACTTGTATACGAGTCTGGCACGACTTTCGATGAGCTAATGCAATCAATTGCCGAGGTGAGCAAAATGGTGGCCGATATAGATAACGCGGGGAAAGAGCAAGCTGAAGGGATAGCTGCGGTTTCCACCACCATCGCGCAAATGGATAATATTACTCAGCAGAACGTTACTCTGGTTGAAACAACATCTCGTTCAGGTAGAAATATGGAAAATCAAGCCAAACTACTTACCGATCAAGTTGCATTTTTTCAACTAGATGAATAGTTAAGGGCGCGCACTATCTATACAACCACATACAAGTAGTTTATCTGAATATACCCGTTGTACCCTTAATGCATCGGGTATGTTAAGCTCGTCCGGCTGGCCAATCTTCCTTTTGTTTATCGCTTTACCCATTTGGACTGTTTTATTAGACAAAAGGAAAAATGATGATAAGTCCAGTTACACCAAGCGATCACCAAGAACTACTGGCTGTTTGGGAAGACTCTGTGCGAGCCACTCATGATTTTATCACTGAGGCGGATATCGCTTATTTTAAACCTATTATTATTGAACAGGCGTTTCCAAACGTTACGCTGCACTGTGTAAAAAATAGCGATGCGAATATTGTCGGTTTTATTGGTGTACATGACCGAAAGATCGAGATGTTGTTTGTACTGGCGAAATGCAGAGGACAAGGTGTCGGAACTGAGCTGCTTCACTTTGCGCTTGAAACACAAAATGTGCAGTTTGTTGATGTCAATGAGCAAAACCCAGAAGCCGTCGGCTTTTATGAAGCAAAAGGTTTTAAGGTATATGAACGCTCACCAACTGACGATATGGGAAAACCTTTTCCAATCCTGCGAATGCGACTTTGTAAATCCATTTAGCTTACATATGGGCCCGAAGTATGGGCCTATTTTACCTCCTATTGAATCTCAAATTTATTATTAGTTAATGCCTTCAACACTTAGAAGTAGGGATACAAGAAAAAGCCATACCATTTACAATCATTTACTATTTCAAAAAAAAGCACAACAAAAATACTTCCTCTCCAAAAAAAGTATATTTTTCAACCTCAAAATGTTGAATTTTTCAGTACAAAAACACTTTAACAAAAACCTTAAAGTTAAAGTTAAATTGACATTCACACACAAAATAAAATAAATGTAACAAGACAAGGACAAGGAAAGAAAAAATGATAAAACAGTTATTACTTACTTCCGCTCTATTCGGATTAGCGATTTGTTCGACTAATGCACTAGCAGATCAAGTGCTGTGCGATGTAAGCCCTACTAGCACCCCTCAGGAAATGACGCCCGATTTTTGTGAAAGCCAAAGCGTAACGTCCTCGAGACCCTACGTAAGTTTCCAATTTGAACCATCCAAACCTATAGAGCATGTGACTTGGCAATTCAGCACACAATTATCTGGAAGATGGGATTGTGATCCACACCGCACAGAGTGTGTTTTTTATGACGATGGAGAAGATAAACCATCTTTTCGCGATGCTACGGCCTGTGTAAAAAGAGTAATTTACAAAGATGGCACATGGAAAAGTATGAACGAATGCGCAACGGCGATTTATAGCTTAGGTCCTAGATTCTAAAACTCATCAACAAACCAATAATAATTTTAATTATAAGGAATATAAAAATGAAGAAAGCAATAATTTCAAGCGCACTACTTGTAATCGCTGCAACCGCATACTCACAACAAGCTGAAGCAGCACACGTCGAGTGTTTAATTGGCGGAACCAGTACACAACAGTTTTTTGAGCCCGACTTCTGCTCTGCGATGACTAATACAGATCGTCCTTCTGTCGCCTTTAGATTTGTAGCAGATAAAGATGTGGCAGATGTCGTTTGGTCATATAGTGCATCAGCTTCAGGGAGCTGGGAATGTAGGAGTGGTTCATACTGTAGCTTTCGTGATGATGGCAGACAAAACCATGATGTATTTTATGACGCATCCGCTTGTGTGACGAGAGTGCTTTACAAAGACGGTACATGGGAAAATACCAAACACTGTGCCACAGGGCATTACTCGAAACAACCTAGCAATCCATTCTAAGGGGCTACGCGTATGAAATTTTCAATATCAGCCTTGGTATTTCTCACGACTTCTGTCTTTTCAGGCCACGCCTCAAGCTCAGAAAGTGTACAATGCGTAATTAGCCCTACGAGTACCCCACAAGAGTGGCAAGATATGTGTGTAACTCATGATGTTATGTCACCAAAGCCTACTGTAAGCTTCCGTTTTCAATCGACAAAACCGATTGAGCAGGTTCGATGGAATTACAGTGCGTCCGCTACAGGCGTTTGGGATTGTGGTACAACACAATACTGTCAGTTTAAAGATAACGGTAGAGACTTGAGTAGTTTCAGAGATGCTAGAGCTTGCGTAACCCGAGTTTTATACAAAGATGGAACTTGGAAAGACACTAACGAATGCGCACAAGCTTTGTATGGAACTGGAAATCGTTCTAGATAGCGTCAGTGGATAAAAATGAAGCTTTGCATTCATGTAAAGCTTCATTTTTATTTGCCAAACTAAGAAAATAAATTGGGGTAATCAACTTCAGCAAGCAGCATACTATTTGGCAGGCAATCATTTCTCACAAAAGTCGTTAGTTCTGGGCGTTTCTCACATAGCAACACATCCAATGCTAAACGATTTTTTCCATACACACCTCGATGTATCATATTGGCTGAAAATACAAGAAGATCTCCTGCCTTTAGCGCTATGACCTCACTGTTAGGCAAATTGTCATGGTTTCGATACCCTGCCTGTTCTAACCTCACATTTAACTCTTGAACTGTGTCCCAACGCTTGTGGGTACCTGGTATCAATTCTATTCCGGGCTCATCTTCCAGTGCTAACCGAAAATGAACCACTTCGGGTCCCGACAACAACGCTTGTTTTTGCTCTTCGATGGTTAAATGGTATTGCGGATCTCGGTGCCAGTAATTGAGTTGAGTGGTGTTCACTGGGTTAAAAAATAGCTGAGTATTCATAAACCTAAACTCACCCGAAAATATGGATGCGGCTAGAGACACCAGAGGAGTAGAGGCAATGAATTGAAAAAGGACAAGCCGTTGCTGTTCGCCTAGGTACTTTGGTGCAGTAAGGTAGGCAGAATTTACTGCTCTGTTTTGATAAAAGTCATTATTGTCAGCCCGCCACGCATGATGAAACGCTAAAACGACTTGCTTTATTTTGTTAAGTTCGCCGGACGGTATAAAATTGTGTTTTATAACGTAGCCACACTCGTCAAATTCATGGGCTGATTTTACCATCACATATTGACCTCTGACATTGTCGGAAAATTCCAGTAAATAAATTAACCCCCATGCGGCTTTATAAAAGCTAAGAGGCATTTAGCCCAATCAGAGTGCATATTTATCACCTCTTATCAGTGGCTTAAAAATAGTCGTTCTTTTTCATACCAATTCGCTCAGACAAGCGCACCTTTAGGCCATTCAAAGCGAACTGGTATTATTTACCTGAACTTCAGGTCATTGAATTTTACAGTCATAGAGCACCTAAAATAGCTTCTGCTTTACTAACTTCAAATTGCTTAGGTTGTTCTACATTGAGTGTTGTCACGACGCCGTCTTCAATAATCATAGCGTAACGCTGCGAACGTACACCGCCAAATGAACCGGTATCCATTTCAAGCCCTAGCGCTTTGGTAAAGCTCGCATCGCCGTCTCCAAGCATCATAATTGCTTCTGCATTTTGTGCATCACCCCAAGCTTTCATTACAAAAGCATCGTTTACCGATACACATGCGATGATATCAACACCTTTTTCTGCAAATTTATCTGCATTCACGACAAAACCGGGTAAATGAGACGCAGAGCAAGTTGGTGTGAAGGCACCAGGAACCGCAAAAAGCACTACTTTCTTACCAGCGAACAACGCTGTCACTTCGTGATTAACCATGCCGTCTGAAGTAAGTTCGCTTAACTCGGCTTGTGGTAATTTTTGTCCAGCTTCAATCATTGTTTAAATCCTTCATCTAAGGGCTAATTGCCTTGAGTTTGTTATATAACCTGAGCTTGGGATAGCTAATTTCTTATCCAAACCTGTGGTTATGATAGTCGAGAAATTGTGACTCATGACTACATTTCGATTCGTTTTATATCTACTTGTGGGATTTCGTAACCGGTAAATAGCAGCCACTGTTTTTCTGCTATATATACAAGCCCGCGACTTCGGCTAAAGCTACGTTCTGGAACTCGGATAATATCTTTATGCGCTTTACTGGCAAAGTCAAAATAACTAATGCGGAAGTCTCCACGACGAACATACAAATAGTAAAGTCCCGCATCGGACACTGACCAGCTTGCACTCGAAGCCAAGTGTGCATTTTCAAATAACAGCGTATCGACCCCAGTTGCCAAATCGATACGCCACATTTCTTGTGTCTCGCTTTTATATACGTACAACATCCCTTCATGTTCAAGTGCGGTGGTGCCAGTAGTTAACTTCACTGGAGCGGTTTTTGAATCAAGAAAAATGCGAAATACATTATTGTCATCAGAAATATAAATTGAGCTACCGTCTTGAGACCAACTGGGTTTACCGTGATACTTTAGCCCAGTTTTTAGTTGCGTTACTTGTTTAGTGGCCATATCCAAAAGTTGAAGTTGGCTTCCTTGATGTGACTTTGTGGTAAAAATCACTTTAGTGCCATCAGGTGACCATGCAGGGTGCATTGCTTGTAACCCAAGCTCTGTCAGTTGTATTCGCTGGTCACCTTCCAAATTAGACACCCAAACTTCATCAAACCCTGATTGGTTAGACACAAAGAGTAAACGCTCCGACACAGGTGAATAGCTGGGATAACGGAAACTAGTTTGTGATTGTAGTAATGGAAAGGGTGAACTGGTGACCTGCGCGTTAAGGTCAAGTTTCATAATAGAAGTATTAATGTTCCAGTCATGAAAATATAAACGCCCTGATTGACTAAAGCTTGGGTAACTTAACCCATCAAACGGCAATGTCCCCAATACTTTACCTTCAAGTGAAAGTTTATACGCGCGACGTGCGCCATGTTCAATCATTGATACAACCAAATAATCATCATTGGGATGCCAACTCACGCCTCGCAGGTCATCATGTCCACTTAATATTTTAACTTCCTTCCCGGTATCCAGATTTTTCAAATAGAGATTTTCAAGTCCGTTCGGCAAGTTGCGACTAATCGCGATTTGCTTGGCATCGGGAGAAAGCGCAATACTTTCAAGCCCACTCCCGTCACAATCTAGCTCACAGCCTAACTCTGTCGCTGTTTTATCGTTTAAATTTAGCAAGGTTACTTTTGGATGATCCATAGGGCTTTGCTTTGCGATAAATCCAAGGAGGTTTTTTTCAGCTGAATAGCTTAAGGTAGTGGTCGTATCTGCAATACAGCTAGCTATATCTGATTGTGTTTTGGTCACTATATCCAGTGACTTAATCGTACATGCTTCTGAGCGCTTCTCTATATAAAAGAGCGTGCGATTATCTCGCCCCCACACGGATACCGACACATTTCCAGGGCCATCGACTAATACTTCAAGAGGTTCATCCGGACGTTTTAGATTTTTTAAATATAGTCCTGCATGACTGCCAAACTTTCGCCAAGCAAACGCTAGATGCTGCTCATTCGGGGAGACACTAGGAAAAAGCTCACGTCCAGGATAATCCGTCACACTTTCGAGCTGATGGCTTGACTGTTCAACAAAGAAATATATAACAACACTCAGTAGAATGAATAATGTAGCGACTCCCCCTGCCACTTTGAGCTTAAAAGGCAAATTTTGCTCGCCTGGCTTACTGGGAGTAGCCTGGATATCGACGAAGGTTGGCTGTGCTTTTAGTCTATATCCAGACTTTCTTATGGTTTCGATCACCTCAAAATCAGCGGTGCTGCTTTCTTCCTCATTACTTGCAAGTAGGGTTTTAAAAGTTTTGCGAAGATGCCAAATTGCATTAGTTAGCGCTTTCTCTCCAACAAATAGGTTCCCCCCCCAAACCTGCTCAATGATTTCTTCTCGAGTAACCACGCTTGGGTAAGCAAGCGCCAATACTGTCAACACTTCGATAAATTTAGGTTGGACACAACACTCCTGCCCGGCACTGGACAAAATATGCCCAACCGGATCAATATTGACATCTAATAACTGATAAGTCGCACTGTGCTGCATTTTTATAACCATGGGTAAATACGTTGTAAATCATACCTAAATTAGCGACCAAAAGACAAAAGTAACGCGACAAGCATCATGGCAACAATGCAACACCTCAAAAAAATAACACGTAATAGATTGAATTATATGCTTATTTTAGAATAGATATTAAATAGAGTTAAAAACGTCAAAGAATAGATGTCCAATTCGTTGCATGAATCATAGTGACAGTCACAATGGCTAAAATGAGGTGCAGTGCTTTTTTGCTTAGTCAAAACAATGAGGTATGTACTTCTTTCAACAAGCCCTAACTATCTAATAAATAAACAACAATCAGAAATTAAAAGAGGGACTCCCGTGTCACCTAACAATAATATTAAATTACTCGCCCTGTCTATTGCGCTCGCATGTAGCAATACAGCAACTGCAGAAGAGCAACAAATCGACCGTCAACAAGTTGAACAAAGTAGTTCGGTAGTTAAAACGCAAGGTGAAGATAAAGCACTAGAAAAAATCGTCATCACCGGTTCTCGTATCAAGCGTGATAGCTTTTCGGTACCTACTCCTATCGCCACTATGGGGGCTGAGTCTCTCAATGATGCAGGCTTCGGTTCGCTTTCAGATATTCTTTTTGAAGAAATGCCTCAGGTCAGTGAGGGTACAGGCAATGGTAACTCGCAAAGCAGTGTTCAAAATACCGGGCTTTCAACTATCGACTTACGCGAATTAGGCGAAAGCAGAACATTAACTTTGATTGATGGTAGACGAGTAGTTTCTAACAGTTATTCAGGCAACTATGTAAGCCTATCAACCATCCCCAAAGGTATGGTTGAGCGAGTTGAAATCATTACCGGTGGTGCGTCAGCGGCTTATGGCTCCGATGCAGTTGCAGGTGTTGTGAACATCATAACTCAGCAAGATCAAGAAGGGGCTACATTTAGTGCTCGTGGTGGTGAAAGTACCGAAGGCGGCGCTCGTGAATATACGGTAAATGCTGATTACGGTACGACTTACGATAATGGTAAAGGCTACTTATTTGTCAGTGCTACTTACGACGAAGAAAAAGGACTAAGCTACTGGGATAGAAAGCGTGCACAGCAACAAAATAGCTGGGACTACGATACCGACCGTATGTGCAACGTGATGCTCACTGCCAACTACGACCCTGATACAAAAAGTGCCTATCACTGCATGAGAGATATTGATAAATCCCAGTGGACAAGTTTAAGCGATTCAATTCCAGGTGGTGTATTTAACGAATCAAGTAGCTTTAAACCTGATTCTGGCTTTTGGTATGACGGCACAACTTTAAGGGATGATTGGCAAGAAGAGCTTCACGGCATCGACTTTGAGCAATTTACAATGTTAAAGGTGCCTGACAAAGACCTCTCAGCGGCAGTAAAAACAGAGTATGAGTTTGACTCAGGTACAGAAGCTTACTTTCAATTGCAGTACAGCCGCAACACCTCTCGCAATGTAAAGTCGCCTGAAAGCGAAGACGAGTGCGACGCAATTGTGACCTATGACCCAAACAGTAATCAATTTGGCTCAGACTGTATGGGCCGTATTCCTTATGATAATCCATATATGCCAGAACCAATTCGAGCTGAGGCAAGCTCAAAAGGTGTGACCTGGGATCGACTATTCACAGAGGTCGGTAACATAGTGAATAGTAATGAAAGAACAACAATCAGAACATGGGGCGGTCTACGCGGTTATATTTGGGATGACTGGGAGTGGGATGTTTCTGTTGGCTACGGCAAATTTAAGCAAGAACAAACCCGCAGTAACGAAATCTACGTTGCGCGAGTTAAACAGGCGCTAAATGCTGAGCGCCTTGCTGATGGTACGATTCAGTGTAAAGACGAGCAAGCACGTAGCCAAGGCTGTGTACCAATTAATTTATTCGGTGAAGGCTCAATCACACCTGAGGCGGCAGACTATATTCGCGCCAATCCTTCCATTACAACGGATATTGATCAGGTAACGGTATCTGGATTTGTTACTGGTGATTTATTTGAACTCCCAGCAGGCGCCGTTGCTTCAGCTTTTGGTTTTGAATACAGAAAAGATACACAGAGCGTATCGACCAACGTGCCAAATGGTGGCGTCACGTTTAACTATGTGCCCACATTTGAAGGCGATGTAAGTGTTCGTGAAATCTTCGGTGAATTATCGTTACCGCTATTAAAAGACGCGCCAATGGCAAAATCGCTTAGCGCCGAGGTCTCTGCTCGTATCGCAGATTACAGCTGGGCAAATACGGGATTAATCCAAAGTTACAAGGCTGGCTTTATTTATGAGCCAATCGAAGGTTATTCCATTCGTGCAAACTGGGCTCGAGCCATGAGAGCACCGACAATCACCGAACTTATGTCACCACCTCGTGGTGACTATGATAGCTTTGATGATATCTGTGATGGTGTTACCGCGACATCAACAGATGCAGGCCACGACAATTGCCGTAAAGATGCGGGAATACAAGCCGCTATCGCCGCTGAAGGTACTTTTGAAGACGAAAATAACGGCTACTCACCCAACTCAGGAAATAGCGAGCTGTTTGAGGAAACCGCAGATACCATCACCATTGGTTTATCTTTAGCGCCTTCCTTTGCGCCGGATTTTAGAATTGCGCTAGATTACTACGATATTCAAATTGATGATGCGGTAAGCTCACTTGCTAACGAAGACATCATTAAGTTCTGTTACGCTTCGTCTATGGAATTCGGTGACAATAACGAGTTTTGTCGTGATATTAAACGCGATGAAGAAGGGCAGATTTATGAAGTCAATCAACGTGTCATCAACACGGATGAGATCCGCACTAAAGGTTACGATATCGCACTAGAATATGTGTATGACGCTAGCGATTACGGTAGCTTTAAGGTGAAAGCCGATTGGACACACGTGATCGAATACTCAATCACCAGTACGGGGCCTGACGGGCAATACGAAGACCTTTATGAAGGCTATTTAAACGAAGATATTTTCGAAGACAAAGGCGCTATTTCACTGACTTGGTATAAGAATGATTGGCGTGTACGCTGGAGCACAAAATATAAAGGCGCAGTGGAAGCCAGCCGTTCGAGATATGAAGACTGGCAAGCTGCAATCGCCAAAAATAACGAACGCTGTACAGCTGGTGAGACAAGCTGTATCGCAGATCCAGAGCCGCTCTGGCAAGGTGCGCTGCCATCAGTTACTACTCATAGTTTAACGGTAAACTACAGCATGGAGCTAGGCGATAACCGCACTCTCTCTGTTTATGGTGGTGTGAATAACCTATTTGATGAAAAAGGTCCGTTTATCGTCGGCGGCTCAGGTAACTTTGATAGTGCCTATGGCTCAGGTGTAGGACGTTTTGCGTTTATTGGAGCAAAATACCAGTTTTAGACTTCAGCATTGACTTGAGGGGCTACCACTGAGTAGCCCCTTATCTTTACAAACCAAAAAGTGTATCGCGTAACTTATCTGAGATTTTATCAATCTCTGTATTGCATTGATTGTAGCCTTGGCAATTAATAATTGCGCTCATAACCATGTTTTCTGACGGCAGATACCAATTTAACGTCGCGTACCCAATCTCAGCACCGTTATGATGATAAACCGGTTTATTTCCGACGTGCTCGCTAAAGATACCCATGCTGTATTGCTGTCCGATGACATCAGTATCCACCCATACAGATTCGCCTAGCAATTGCTCACGCACCTTAGCGGGAATATCTGGGCTCGTTATCATGATTTTAAATAAGTCACCAAGGTCCTTAGCCGTCGATACAATCGGTGCATCAGCCACACCAATATTGGCATAGTAAGGTTGCGTATTAATTTCATTGCCCTCATCATCAACAAAGTACCCTGATGCAATTTCACCAAACGCCTTTTCGATTCCTCCATAACTCATACTACTTAAGCCAAATGGTTCAAAGATATACTCACGCATCGCCTTTGAGTGATGCTCCCCCAAAACTTTATCCATAATTAGGCCCGCCAATAAATACCCGGTATTAGAATATTTCCACGCAGCTCCGGGTTTGAAATTGGCTTCTTGATTGAGGGCAAACTGCAGTGCAAAGCTATCCGTTTTTATTAAGTCTGGCTGTTGTAATACTGCAGCAAAAAATTCACCGTTAGCATCATTGAGATAATCATATAATCCAGCCGTATGATTGAGTAACTGCCGAACATACATTTCGTCACTGTTTTCTATCTGTTGTAAAAGTTCGTCAGACAAATAATCACTTATCGGTGCATCTAGATCTAATAACTGTTGTTCATGCAACATCGCCATTAAGAGCGCTGTTACTTTTTTCCCCGCACTGCCATTTGGGATCCTAGCGTCCGTGGTCATGGGTATCGTGTTTTCTTTATCTGCTAACCCGGCCGCACCATAAAATTGAAGCGTAGGCGAGTCAATATAAAGCACAATACCAGGGATACCCGCTTCAACACTTTGTTCGAGCATCGCTTGAAAATCAACTTCGGCTACGGGAGGAGAGACAGAGCTCGGTTTAGGGTTAGACGTCGATGGGCCATCATTACAACCAAATAACGACAGACCACCACACAATAATGTGACCAGTTTTAGTGTTCTCATGAGAAATACCTCGTTTCGTTTAAGTGATAAAACAATAACTAAGGTATGCACGCCATGCTGTCTCTGACTTTTTCAAAATGTATCAAACAGTAACGACTTCCTTTATTTTCAGGCATAATGTCAGACCATTATGGAAAGCCAGAACAAGCTGGATACAATTCGATACAACTTGCAGAAAGTCGATACAGCTATACTCGCTTACACTCACTACAGTAACTAGCAAATTAATAACTAATAGAAATTGCTATGAAAACACATTTATTGATTGCAGCCGTGCTTATGGCCGCAAGTGCAGCGCAGGCCAAAAGCACTAACGCAAAAAAAGAGGGTCACGGCTATTTGGCCATTGGTTATGGGATAAATTACAACAGCGATATTTACAATAATGCCGAGACCTCGTTTTCGCCCACTGTACATGGCGCCTACTATTTTAGTAATGGTCTATTTGTCGAGTTTCCGGGCCGCGCTGAGAAGTTTGACCCAGCACTTGCACTCGGTTATCAGTTTTATGAAACAGAAAATTGGGAATTTGATGCCCTACTCTCAACCGCTCATGGGCGAATAAATTACCGTTTTGGCGGGACTCGCTATGAGCTAAACACTTCGTCTTATCTTGGGGTAAGAGCGACAGGGGATGTATTTGGCTTACAAATTAGAGCTATTGTTGCACCAAAAGTGATTAACTCAGATTATTCAGATGGTAGCTACGCTTCATTATGGATCTCTAAACCCTGGCAATACAAAAACTGGCACTTTTATAGCGCAGTCGGTGCACAATACCGAAACTCGGCCATGTTAGATTATTACTACGGTGGCGCACCATTTAAAGGTTACGATGCCAAAGGCGGGGCTAATCTTGGGGTAAAGCTCGGGTTTTCACGCGCTTTAACAGAAAATTGGATAGTCGATGGCCACGTCAGCTACACCAAATATGCATCAGGTATTATGGATAGTCCTATCACCAAAGCAATTGTCAGTTTTAACGATAGAATTGAGCATGGTGAAAGCATTGGCTTGTCACTTAGCTACGTTTTTTGAGGAGCTAAATATGAAAAAACGACTATTTGGCTTAGCCCTACTCGCAATGCAAACTCAAGCGAAAGAAGAAATTAACGTCCCCGTATGGACCGTAAAACCAGGGCAATGTGTTGCGCTCGAACAAGGTCAGCAATGTTTTATCGACCTCTCAGTGACCTGGCAAACCTCTGTGGCCGGTAACTTTTGTCTCCATGCCGATGAAAAAGAGCTGGTTTGTTGGCAGCAGCAAAAAACCGCGAGTTGGCAAGGCGAGATTTTAGTTGAGAACGATTTGCTCATTACCTTAGAAGATAACAAGGATATTCTCGCAAGCTATGCGCTGCAATATGCTTGGGTGTTTAAACAACAAAAAAGTAACGCCGTGCGTTGGCGACTTTTCTAGGAGTAGTTGTGGTAGCCGAGTTAGTCCTAATAGAAGACGATAAAGAATTGGCCCAGTGGCTGAGTGATTACCTCTCTACCAAGGGATTTTCAGTGGGGATATATCATGATGGTCAAGACGGGCTGGAGCACGTTTTAGCCTGTCCTCCCGATTTGGTGATTTTAGACGGTATGCTGCCAAGTTTAGATGGCTTTGAAGTCTGCAAGCAACTTCGTCAGTCGCTAAGCATCCCAATATTAATGCTAACAGCAAGGGATGAGGAAATTGATGAAATTATCGGTTTAGAGATGGGTGCTGACGACTATCTCAAAAAGCCAGTAAGAGGCCGGTTATTAGAAACTCGCATAAAAGCGCTATTAAGGCGCCATCATCCTCAAGATACCTTTCCCAAACAAACACTTGAGTTTGGCGCTCTCTATATCAATAAAGAAGACAGAAGTGTTACTCTTGCTGGGCAGCCCGTTAACTTATCCAGCAATGAGTTTGATGCGCTTTGTGTACTTGCCAGTAAAGCCGGAAAAATTGTTACCCGAGATGAGCTTACTAAAGCACTCAGAGGATTTGATTATGATGGGTTTGACCGCTCTATAGATTTGCGTGTTTCGCGACTGAGAAAGAAGCTAGGTGATGATGGCCAAAACCCATTTAAAATAAAGACGGTATGGGGTAAAGGATATCAGTTGGCGAAGGACGTGTGGTAATGTGGCGCTTCGTGTTTGCTTTGCTTACCATCTTAACGCTCGCAAGCGTTATCACAGGTCTGATATTTGACACGCTTATCGCCTCATCCTCAGAGAATAATGAAGCCCACTACGATCCACTTAGCACAACCGCACCAATTATTGCCGCAATGGCTAAAGACAACATACCTGAATCACAAATTATTGCGATCCCACTGCACCAAACACTAACCGCTCAACTTGTACCAAGAGCCGACTATCCACTCCCTGTGAGCTTAAGCCGCAAACTCTCTCAACAGCGATTTATTTATCTCGAAAGCGAATCCTCAGTAAGTGCTTGCATACTTATAAGCCAAGAAAATGTCTATATTTTAACAATGCAGAAGCAATTGCAGACTAAATATGGTCTGCTCATGACCTTGTTATTTTACGCTATCGTTATCGTTGTTGTCGTCGCCTTTTTAACCCCATTTATTGCTAGGCTGTTAAAGCTCAAAAATGCCGCACATCAGCTGGGTAAGGGCGAACTCAACGCCCGCGTGCAAGTCGGTACGGTATGGTACTTAAAGGATATTGAGCAAGCGTTTAATCAAATGGCACGACAAATAGCCGGGTTAATGACTGACATGAAGCTATTAAGCAGCGGACTTTCTCATGAATTACGTACGCCACTTGCAAGGGTAAGAATGGGGCTAGACACACTGGTTGAAACTCATGATGATGAGCTGCGGGCACAGTACGAAAATAGGATTAACCAAAACCTTGATGAAATGGAGCAAGTGATTGATGCTATTTTAGATTACGCAAGATTGCAGCACCGCCTTGACGACGTGGAACTTCAGCCTGTTGACTTGAATGCGATGGCTCGCCTGTTAGCCAATAACGCCCACCATCATGACTTAACACTAAAACTGTCGTCAAAACCTTGCTGGATAATCGGTGAAGGTCAGTACTTACGCATGTTAATCAATAACTTACTATCTAACGCGATAAAATATGCCAACGCTAAAATATCACTAGAAACCCGAGTCGATAATGACAAGGTTAAGCTTATTATTGAAGACGACGGGATAGGTATAAGTAACGAGGTTCGAGACAAAGTGCTACTACCATTTTATCGCGACGGTTCTCAATCACAATCAGGGTATGGTATTGGCTTGGCCTTTGTGCAACGTATAGTCACTCGTTTTGGCGGTACCATTGTAATTCAAAAAAGCCCCGCGCTGGGCGGGGCCAAAATCACTGTTTCGCTGATACAGACTCAGCAAAAGTAACGTTAACTCTGAAGCTGTGGTAAGCAGTGCTACAGTTCACCGCTTGGCAACGAAACAGTGTACAACAACCTAATATTCAAAGGGAGTTAGGTTAATGTGGTCCACTGTTGTCAGCAGGCGTTTGCCAATTACTCTGCCACACGTAGTTGCCATGGATATAAAGCAGTTTATCAGCCTGAATAAGCCCTCTATCTGCTTCGGTATACCCGAGTGCTTTGTCACTCGCTATGGGCGTTGCTACCTCGGCACGGCTACTCCCGCGATAAGTGAGTGTTGAGTCCACGCCGTGGATAATTTCAAATGCGGCGAGATCGTTTTGGCTATACCAGTTATAACTACTTTCATTCACTTGCTCTGTATTCCAGTAAACAATCGGCAAAGTGAACCGGGTTACTGAGGCATTGTCTTTTAGCATGGCCAAAGCGCGATAATCATATTCCAGCGGTGTAAATCCCCCTGCAAACGTATGATCTTTTAATAGCTTGGGTTCAGCAGGATTTGCAACATCAAACAAGCTCACTTTGGTGCCGGGCTGCACGTTTCCATCAGGATCTCCAAGGTGCTGACCTACCCCAAGAAGCAAACCGTCACCAACAGGGTGCAAATAAGAAGAGAAACCGGGGATCTCTAAACTTCCCGCGATTTTAGGCTGTGATGCGTCAGATAAATCCAGAACGTAGAGAGGGTCTATTTGTCTAAAGGTCACGATATAGGCGGTATCGTTAAAATATCTAACCGCATAAATGTCTTCATCCACAAGCCCCGTATCCGGATTAATTTTGCCAATAGGGGTTGGATTTTGGCTATTTGGTAGCGTCGCCACGGTGTTAAGTTCATTCCCTTGTGGTTTGAGCATATACAACTTATGACTATTACCGATATCTGTATCATACTGACTCGTTACTACGCGCAGAACGCCATCTTTTTCATCAAATCGAGTCGCAGCCATCGTATCGCTGACACGAGCAAGTTGACCTTCCACCTCACCAGTTGCTTGGTATGTCACCCCTTCATTCGTTAACAATAACTTATGTAATACTATGCCTGATGGATCCCAGATTGATGTGTTGACATCGCCATCACTGCCATTAAAGGAGTAATTGTAAAGATACACAGCTGTTGCAGACATATAAAAGCCAAAGATGCGCGTACTGACGCAAGTTGTTTTCACCTCATCAGGATTGCGAATGTCAATCTCAGTCACTGTTGTTAAGCCATTATATCCATCTTGCGCGGTAGCATCGGCAGGCAAATAACAGCCATCTGCGGCAACCAGTGGCGCTACACTTCCTTGCTTTAAATTTCTAAATTGAGGTAATAAATCGTTAATGTTAGTGTCCATTAAGCGATTGTAGCTTG
Source organism: Pseudoalteromonas sp. OF7H-1 (assembly GCF_022347825.1). NCBI lineage: Bacteria > Pseudomonadati > Pseudomonadota > Gammaproteobacteria > Alteromonadales > Pseudoalteromonadaceae > Pseudoalteromonas > Pseudoalteromonas sp. OF7H-1. Next base: position 166,361 of record NZ_JAKRFX010000008.1, read on the forward strand.
CTACTTTGTCAGCGCTATTAAAACCACTGTAGCGTATAGTATGGTCGGCGATAACATAGAGTTTGTCACCGATTAATCTGCTGCCAACTAGTGAACCATCAATTTGAAAGCGTTTTTCGACCTCAGCCTGTGCGGGTAGGGATACGTTACTAAAAGCAAGCTCAATCACGCCTTGATAATTGACCTCAGGTTGCACCTCTAGCGATGACATATCATCAGCAAAATCATACTCATAGTCCATTAATACGCTGATGAGTTGATTGTTTTTAAGGTAAAGATTTTGGCTTGCAAACTCTGAATCTGATACCGCTAATTCATTAACTTGTGTAGGGACATCCGTAGCTTCTGTATCTAAGATCCTAACGAAGGTTTTGCTGTCAGTATCCGCATATGCAACGCTGGTCGAGCCACCGATGAATAAGTAACGGCCATCGAATTTAATCCGGTCGCTTTCTGATACCCCTTCAACCAGTTGATTGGTGCCTGAGTAAGGTGCACTATCTGTGGTTGCTGATGGATTTTCCAAATCATCGCCATTATTCAACCCACCGCTGGCAACGAAAATGCCGTTTTTAATAAACTGACTAAACTGTGCTGATGAAGCTGACTTCAACGGCGCAGAGCTATTATTAAGCGCGTTAAGTTCTGGTAATTTATCTTCATCATTGTCGTTACTACCACCACATGCGCAAAGGCTAGCGGCAAACGGAAGACTGAGCCAAATTTTGCATCTCATGATATGTTTCCTTGTAAGTTAAGTGCCAACGTAAGCCTAAACTTTCACACTAAAATTTCTGTTATCTTCGCTACTTGTTTTGTTATTTAATGTTACCCTTTCTGGTAATTTGTACAGCGACTGGTAAATTACACTGGTAGTAATAATGCGCTTTGATTGACACCTCTAAAAAGCCAGTGCAAAGCCCAAATTCAGAACTGGAGTTCCAAGTTGAATAAGTTATTAATGGCCTTAACCTTGCTGATTACCACTCAGGTAAATGCCACGGCGGTGCCATGTGACGCCAATGACAGCGAGTGTACGCCAGTCGATGAATGGCGATTTGGCATTGCGCTTGGCGGCGGCGTGATCTCCAACCCACTCCATGACGGTGAAAATATTCCCTTGGTTGTTGTGCCCTATATTAGTTATTACGGTGAACACCTCTTTCTTGATAATGGGACTTTGGGCTATACCTTTCACTACACTGATAAATTTGATCTTAGCTTGATCGGCACATTTAATACCGAGCAGGCCTATTTCGAGAAATTTCACCCAAGTAATATATTCGTGCAAAAAATGGGGTTTGATGCCAGCAATGAGCTGCCTGGCGGTGAATTTGCCGCAGAGCAAACCGCTATCTCCTTAGACGATATTGAGTCGAGAAAATGGGCCATAGATGGCGGCGTTTTAGCCCACTGGATAATGAGTGATAGCGTAAAAATCAGCGCATCATGGCTCACCGATATCACCAACACTTATCAAGGTTACAATGCTGATGTTGGAGTTAGCTATCGTTTTAGATTCGATAATTCACCTAACACTTATGTGTTTATTAAAGCGGGGCTAAAATGGAAAAGTCGACAACTGGTGGACTACTACTACGGCATAGACAAAGCGGATACACCGAATAGTGAGCTATGGTATAAAGGCAGCTCAAGCTTCCAACCTTATGTTAGCTTTGCCTACTCTTATCCCGTAAGTGAGTCTTGGACCTTTAAATTTAACGCCAAATATCAGCAACTTGATAGCACAATGACAGATAGCCCGATAGTCGAGGATAGCTATACCGCGACGGTTTTTGTCGGGGGAAAATATGAATTTTAGGTTGTACTTAATCATAATTATAATTTTCAGCGCACCAAGTAGAGCTTTAACCAAACCCAACAATGGCATTAATTTAGAAATAAAACCGATTACATGTATGGTGAAACAAGCAGGGCAACGCTGTGAAATGACGGCAAAAATTGCTTGGCAATCGCCCTCTAAAATGAACCTATGTTTATTTCAGGAAAAACAAAAATTACAATGCTGGGAGCAGGCCAAGGAGGCAAAATCAACACAAATTATCCAACTCTCAAAGTCCATGCTCTTTACCCTAAAAGATGCTAAAAATAACGTTGTTGCAAAACAAAATATTGAAGTACACACAAGCGTCAACCAACAATATAGACGCAAACTCAGAAGCGATTGGAGTGTGTTTTAATGGCCAAGGTATTACTTGTCGAAGATGATGTAAAACTAGCGGAGTTAACCGCAAAGTTCTTAATCCATAACGGCTTTGAAGTCGTTCAATTACACAATGGTATTAACGCCATTAAAGCGATTGAAGCAGAAAAACCCGACATTCTCATTTTAGATATTATGCTACCGGGACTTGATGGTTTTTCTATTTGCAAAGCTGCGCGCGGTGAGTTTAAAGGGCCGGTTTTATTTCTTACCGCCAAAGACAGCGACTTCGACCATGTAAAAGGGCTTGAGATCGGTGCTGATGATTACATTATCAAGCCTGTTGAGCCATACGTACTACTTGCCCGTTTGAATGCGCTATTAAGACGTACACAAAATGATGAAGTTCAGTCTGATTCCATTACCTTAGGCGAATTACAAATAGATAAATCGGACCGTAAGGTCTATTTGGCTGGAGATGAAGTTGAGCTCACAAGCTATGAATTTGATTTACTAAAGACATTGGCAGGCCATGCGGGCGAAACGCTGAGTCGAGACTATATCTATAAACATGTTGTTGGCCGCGAATATGACGGATTAGATAGAAGCGTTGACGTACGTATTAGCCGTTTGCGTAAAAAGCTTGGCGACAATCTAGAGCAACCCGCGAGGCTTATTACCGTGTGGGGTAAGGGCTACCTCTGCTCTAAGTCTGCTTGGGGCTAGTGTATTTGTGCTAAAACTATTACTCAGCCTCTATTTGGCTGTGTTTACCAGTATTGTCGTCATCAACCAAGTGAGCGAAGCTATTTGGTCTCATTGGGTGCACTCCGCGCCCGATGAGTTGCGACACGCAAAAGCGGTTGCCAACACACTGAAATCCACGATTTCCTCAGTTCAGCTACCCCAAGAGTCAGAAACGCTCAAAATACTCAACATGGACGATGTCGCTTGGCTGCCTGAGCAAGCCAGCACTTTAGTTCAAGGTGGTATTTTAACGAGTTTTGATGATGAAGGCCGCGCTTGGCTGACTTTCAAAGTACCCGATTCAACATTGCTGCTGCAATTAGGGCCATTAGCACCGGCGGCTTCTGCCGCCAATAAACAATGGATCATCAAGTTGCTTTCTTATGCCGTGCTCGCGTTTTTACTTATGCTGTGGATAAGACCCTTGTGGCTTGATTTATTGCAACTGAGATATATCACCGAAAATCTCACTCAAGGTCAACTGCCCAAAGCGACCCGACATTCCCGGTTTTCTGCCATTTCAAATTTAACCGAGCAGATCCGCGACTTAGCGTCTCAAGTTGCAAGGCTAATTGAAAACCAAAAACTACTCGTTAATGCGGTTTCTCATGACCTGCGCACCCCACTTGCCAGACTTAAGTTTGCTTTAGCTATGCTGCCAGAGCAAAGCCGTGAGCAAGCAAGTGATATGGCGGACGATGTGGTCGAAATGGAGGCGATGATTGATGAAATGCTAGCTTACGCACGGCTTGAATTTGAAGTAGAGAAACTTGAGATAACGCCAATTGACCTTTGTGAACTTGTCAGCGATCAGATAAGCAAACTCAATAAGCTTACCGATAAAAAAATAACGTTCAAGAAAATGAGTAATACAGTCATCATCTCTGGCAACCTACATTATCTTTCTCGGGCTTTGCAAAATATCGTACAAAACGCTGATAAATATGGTCGCTCAACCATAGCGATTAATATTGAGTGTGACAAAAGCAACGCTTATCTTCATATTGAGGATGACGGTGATGGAATTCCTAAATCTCAGTGGGAGTCGGTTTTTATTCCCTTCTCGCGCTTAGATGAAAGTCGCAGCAAAGATAACGGTGGCTATGGCCTTGGACTGGCTATCGTACGCAAAATCGCCACTTGGCATCGCGGCAGTTGCCATGTTGGGTTCTCCGAACTTGGTGGTGCTAAGTTTACTCTGACTTTGCCACTGGCAAACTAATTTGCCTAGGGATAGGTATAGCGGTGAATACCGCATAAAACAAAAATTTTACCTTAACCATCTTATTTGGGTAGAATTTTATACCAATTGTATTTAAACATGACTTACAAGGAAAGTTTATGGCTTTATTAGAACAGAGGTCTCTCCATCATATCGATCCGCGTCTAGCTGGCGTTGAGATGCAGTTAAAAGAGGCCTATTACAATTTAGATAAAACCACATCCAGCTTTGATAGCGATCTTGACAATAAATTGAAGCCGCTTAAACGCTATAAGTGGTGGGCAATTGGTATTGCAATCCCGTTACTATTTCTTGCGCCTTTTCTCTTAATCTCAATAATTCCTATCTACTTTTTGTTAAAACACTCTCTTAAGTCTTTCACTAAGGGAGTGTTAACTCGAGCTTATATGATGGCGCCAATTGCTTCGGCGCTTAACTTAGAATATTCAGTCGGCGGTAATTTACTTATCTGCGAGGAAGCTATCAGTGCAGGTATATTAACCAAAGGAGGACGAGCAGTAGCTGAAGATGGATTTAACGGCGAAGTAAATGGCATTCATTTTTACTTTACCGAAGTGCATATACGCACGCTTCATCAGAATAATGACAGTAAACGTTTGTTTAATGGTGCAGTTATAAAACTGAGTATGCCTGAACCTGTAGATACCCCAATCGTGGTATTACAAGATGCGGGACTTTGGAACATGCTGATAAGTCGACGTCAATCTCTAAAAGGATTACAGCGAGTTAAACTTGAACAAAAAGACTTTGAAAAAGAGTATCAAGTCTATGCTAAAGATGAACAAACCTGCCGCGAAGTACTCACGCCAGAATATATGGCAAAATTGTCGCAAGTCAAAACGTTCTTTTCATCCGGTAACCTACCAAAAGGGTTAAAAATCCCCGAAGTAAAAGCCCAAATGTTTATAGAAGGTAGCGATATACTGATCACTCTTGATTATGGTGCCAATTTATTTAGCCCAAAAAAACTGCAAAATGAATATGATCCCAGCTGGGCTGAAGATATCGCAAAACAATTTTTACTGATTGAAAATTTAGCAAAAAGCCTGGTGCGCTAGCAGCCGGCTTTTTTTTGTAGTTGAAAATACGATAACCCAGCGCTGAATACAGCGGTATTTAATACAGGTAATAACAACCGCTGTAGCAATCTTAACAATCAAGGAACGAAACTATTTAGTGATTGTTTTACATTAGTTTACACGTGGCTTTACGCCATAGCTGATACAGTGTTCTCTGTTCAAAAGAATAATGTAAATCGCTTACCCCCTGTTACTGTAAGCAGGTTTATCTAGCGCTTAAGGAGAGCAGCATGAATATTATAAAACCCACCCCCCCCTTACTTTTTGCAGCCGTCATGCTCACCAATCATGTCCATGCTAACGAAGCCTTTCCAACGTTAGAAGGACCTTGGCTTGGCCAGACACCGCCGGGGTTAACCGCGCAGCTTTTTGCCCCCGATATCATCTCGATTAATGGTCGTTATGAATTCGGTGTGTCGTTCTCTCCCGACCTTACAGAAGTGTATTTTACCGCCTTCGAAGAGCAAGAAAATGTGGATTCAAGCCCACGGATCATGTATTCAAAAATAGAAAATGCACAGTGGACTCAACCTCAAGCCGCAAATTTTACTGGTGGAAGAATGAGTTATGAACTGGTCCCTCATGTAAGTTTGAACGGCAATCGGATTTACTTTACCGCGCGTTCAGATGATCCCAAAGCGTCCGGAATTTGGTACGTTACCCGCGGCAAAGATGGCTGGAGTGAGGCTAAAAGGTTCGATTCGGCAATAAATACGGGTAAGTTTTCAGACTTCAACCAAAGCGCAAATGGCGACACTGTTTTTTCCAATATGTCAGAACGCAAAATGTATACCGCAGAAAATAAAAACGGCGCGCTTACAACTCCCAAAGCCATTGATATTGAGTTTGGATTTCATGGTTTTATTTCGCCCGCTAACGATTACCTATTGGTTAATAGTCGTCACAGAGGCGATAAAAGTCGAAAAGATAACGACCTATATGTCTATTTTAAGGAGCAGGATGGCACTTGGTCTAGCCCTATAAATTTAGGTGAAGGGGTCAATACCCCTTATTCAGAAACCGTCCCAAGAATTACACCCGATGGTAAATACCTGTTTTTTGGTAGATATAATGAACCCGGTGATGTATCAAACATTTATTGGGTAAGCACCGAGGTCATTACCCGGCTAAAAGAAACTTATTTTGCCGGAAAGTCGACTAAGCAGATTTAGCAGCGTATTCGATATGGCAGCTCAACTTCGAGCTGCCAGTTACCTCTCTTTAATTGCTGATGGCTAATTTACACTGAGCCGAACTATTTATCTCGTCCTGCAAACTCTACCTCAACCATCTCGATAGCGCCGCGTTTTTGCATGGTAATAAATAAGCGTTTCCCCTCCTCGCCACCAAAAGCCACATTGGTCGGATGCTTGCCTTTCAGTTTAATTTCTTTCATTAGCTTGCCCTGAGGTGAAACCACAGCGACCACACCAGCGCCATAACGGGCGATATAAAGATTGCCTTGGTTGTCCGTACGCATACCATCTAAGCCAAAATCGGTAAACGAGATAAATAATTGTTTGTTACTAATATTGCCTTGTTCATCTAACTCATAGCGCCATACTTTACGCTGCACGCTTTCATTCACATAAAGTGTTTTATTGTCAGGGCTAACTTCAATGCCATTGGTGGTGCCCATATCCGCTTCCAATAAGGTTACTGCTCCGTTTGTATTTATACGCCAAAGCTTACCGCTACTGGCTTGCCAATTAGGATCGCTGGCGAAAAGAATTCCGTTGTCCATGATCGCAAGGTCATTAGGTTGATCCATGCGATTATCGTGAGCAAATACCGTCACGAATTGTGACAAGTCACCACCTTGTGCAAGTGCCGCTTTGGTGACTTTAAGCACGTTATGATTGACGTAATCGGCTATATACATATTGCCTTGCTTATCAAAGCGAATACCGTTACCAATAGAGCCATTTTTTAACGTCAGCAGGGTTTCCGCTCTGCCTTGCGCAGTCACTTTACCAATGGTGCCTTGCTGTTGATGATTAACCGCATACAACACGCCGGTATCATCCACCGCAGGTCCCTCAATACCTTGCGTGAAAACACCATCCGTTATCCAATCTTGTGTATCTACAACCATGTTGGCAGCTACATAACCACTGCTCTGTAGCAAAAATAAACTGAGTATGACCTTTCTCATGACTTTCCTATTTACAATGAAGGTAAAGCGCTCGAACTGGATATATTCCAGTTATGACCACTTCATCCGTTAAATTTTGCAGCGCTAACAGCTTGCTATCTAGGTGCGGAGCCTGTAAAGCCCCTTTACAAACCTCAAGCACTTGCTGACTCAATGTAATAAACTGCGTCACCGTTAACGCCGTTGAGTGTGCTTCTGTAAGTTTGGGACTTTGCTGTAACAGTGTTAACGCCTCAAGCCCCGCTTGCCAACGTTGCAATATCACGCCAATGTGCGCTAAGGCAGTGTTATCACCAGCAATATAGCTTGCGACTCGCTCCTCAAGCAGCCTCACCTGACGGCTTTCAACCGCAATATAGTCGACAAATTTATCAAGCGCTGCAAACTGGTGATACTCGTCGTTTAAGAACTTAATATGGTGACGTGTGTAATAGTGACTTGGCTCTACGAGCTCAGCAAGATGAGTGAGTAATGCAAGCGTAGCCTTGCGCTTTGGTTCATCCAAGGTTGTGCTGATAAACCTATTAAAACCCGCTTGTTGCTGCGTTTTATGACCTAAGCCAATGACGTTATGTGCAAAATCGCTAATATCCTCCAACCGCGCGTACATCTGCTTGCTATCTGTAAGCGTTTTAGCGGACCATAAACGCTCGGCAATCACAAAAAGCCGCGGCCATATTCTGACATCAAGATTATGTTCGGTGACCATTTCGCTCCAAATGGTCGCCTCGCCACCTAAAATACGTACACCAATTTCTTGGCTTAACGGTGTTGAAACCTCGACTGGTTGTGGTTTTTCAAGCGCCTCAAGTGTGAGCGGATAACGGCTATTACCAATCATTGCCGCGCCTTGTTGCTGCGCTGTATTAAACTCAAACTGTAACGGTCCCATCCAACTATCCATGGCTGCGGTAAATTGCTGAGTCTTGCTAGTAATTGGCTTATCTGTTTGTGCTAGCTGATGGCGGTTGTTATTAAGCTTTATAAGCACTTGTTCACCCAACACCACAAGCTCGCCTTTGACTGCGCTGCCTTTTAGGCGTGGGATGGTAAAGGCTAAGCTTAATACTCGCGATTGAGTGAGATCCACTGTCGGTAGCACCGGATGTGGGTCGTTACGGTAATGAAATGATGAATACTGCGGCTGATCAATATAAAACCCGGTTGATAAAATACCTTGATAACCTGCTTCTGCAATTGCAGTTAATGAATCATGACCACGCCAAGACTGCACGACAGTATCCGTAGGCAACGCCGGATGAAAAATTTCATCCCATCCCATCATCACACGTTGGTGCTTAGCAATAAGCTTTTGTACGCGAATATTAAAGTAATTTTGCAGGTCGTGACCGTCTTTCAACGCATGTTTTGCCATTAACTCCTGTATTTCAGGGCTTTCCAACCAATGCTCAGGTTCTACCTCGTCACCCCCAATATGCAGGTAGCCGTCTGGAAATAGACTCGTCATCTCAGCCAGTAAATCGTCGATAAAGGCGTACACATCAGGACTTGCGATATTGAGCAGTGGCTTAAATACTCCCCAATGACGCTCCATCTCATAAGGTTGCGCTTTAGTCATCAGCTCTGGGTAAGCGACGGCAATCGCGCTTGCATGCCCCGGCATACCAAATTCAGGCACCACGCGGATCCCTAAAAGGCTTGCATACTCAATCACTTCTTTCACTTCTGATTGACGATAATACAATCCGTCTGAGGCCAGTTGAGTCAGCTTAGGAAACACCTTACTTTCCATTCGCCAGCCTTGGTCATCAGTTAAGTGCCAATGCAAAACGTTTAGCTTTGCCGCAGCCATACCATCGAGTTGGCGCTTTATTGTCGCAATTGGCATAAAGTGGCGAACACTATCAATAAGTAGCCCACGCCAAGGGAAGCGGGGACTATCGCTGATCGTTGTATAGGGGAGTATGAATTGACTCGATGTATTACTCTGGGCCAATTGTAATAGGCTAGCAAGACCGTGCTGCGCGCCGAAAACGGAGGTTGCGCTAAGCACTATTCCACCCTTTTCAATATGAAGCTGGTAGTCTTCTGGCATATTCAGCTGAGGAAACTGTAACTCGGTTTCGATATTTTCTACGCGAATGGTTAAGTCCGCTTTGCCACGCTTTACTACCCGTATCGGAATAGGTTTTCCAGTAATGCGCTCAATGTATTGCTGCATTCTGGCGAGCAAAAATGCCTGCCTCTGCGCACTAAAGCCGTGTATCGCAACCTTGATTTCGTTATCAAATACTAGCGAGCCTTCGGTCATACTCACTTGTTGCGGCATGGGCATAAGCGACAGTGGTGTTGCCTTTGCAGTTAAAATCGGCAACAACACGGTGAATAAAAAAAGACTAAAATACATTCTCATCATTACACTATTCCTGAGTAACAAGCTTTGGCAGAAAGTCGGCAGATATCAGCGCGCCGTGATGCTGGATCACCTCGGCGGCAACTTGGTGTGCAAAGCACGCAGCCGTTTGCAAATCGCGACCTTTCAGCCAATGCGCTAGAAACCCCGCCGCAAACGCATCGCCCGCACCACAGGTATCTAAGATAAGCTGCGGCGCTATGTTTTGCGCCGCGATATAAATAGGTGAAGAATTATTAGGTGGCGCGATCACGCATGGCTGAGCACCTTGGCGAATAACTAAGAGTTGTGAGCTTTGCTTTTGATGCTCTGCGATTATTTCGTCCACATTTGCGGTGCCATACACTCCATATTCGTCCTCGTCGGTTAAAAATGCGATGTCTGCCAGCGCCATTACAGCCTGATAACTCAATTTTGGGTTATCACTACGCCAAAGGGTTTGGCGATAGTTGTTATCAAAAAAGATGAGCCCACCTCGGTTTTTAAACGCGGCTAACGCCTCAAATAAGTGCTTTCTCTGTGACTCATCTAGGATAGCAAGGCTTATTCCAGAGAGATAAATTGCATCAATATCCTTGTTGTGAAGCGCCTGAGTTAAGGTCTCATCACGCTTAAAATACTGCCTTACGGGGCTGTGTTCACGGGCAAAGGTAAAGCGTCGTTCCCCTTTCTCATCGAGCGTAATCCAGTACTCGCCAACCGCGCTATGTGGTTCAAGCACAATATAGTCTTGTCTGATGTTGGTGTTTGACAACATATCAAGCAAGTTTGTACTGGCCTTGTCCGTACCAATGGCGCTGGCAAAACTGACTGCGATGTGGTTATCGTTGCTTTGCTTGAGTAACTGAGCCAAATACCAAGCCGTGTTAAAGGAATCACCGCCAAACGAGCTAGTCCCGTCTGCTCTATGCTCCACCATACATTCACCAAAGCACAGCAACTGTTTTATTGCGCTTTTCATGATGCCACTTCCGTTTTTTCGGGCGATGCGGTAACACTGGGTTTTGTCACCACACTCGTCAATACACCAAACATCAAAGCACTGAGCAGCGCAGGAATAATCGGGTTACCAAAATAAGCCAGCCAACCGTCGTTCATACCAACGAGCAGGGCAGCCACTGAACCTGCCATCAAGGTGACTAAACTGCCTTGCCAAGTATAACCTTGCCAAAAGCGCCCCAATAACCCCATCACACAAAGCCCCGCTAATACAACGGAAATCATTTTGGTGATATAGCTAATAATGTCGCTCGACAACACCGCCATAAATAATGCCAGCGATACGGTAGTCAGCATGGCAATACGAGAGACCAAAAGCGGATTGTGTGGCGCAATATTTCCCTTACACCAAGTCAGATAAATATCAGCAACCAACACACTGACTCCAGCAATGGCGTCGGAGCTGGCACTAGAAAGCGTTGCAGAAATACCCGCCAATAAAATAAAGCCGCCAATCAATACCGGCATCGCCGTTAACGCCAAATAGGGGAAAGCAAATGAAGGGTTGTCTAAACTCGAGTTAACTGCATAAGCACCAATACCAATCACCGCAGGAATACATGAAAACCCTAAATAAAGTAATCCCGAGATAATAAACGACATACGAATACTGCCTATGCTTTTGGCGGAATAGATCCGCTGCCTAAACGATGGGGTTGCCAATACGCCCACCAACACCGCCAGCGCCATTGAAATAGCAGGCAACAAACCAATATTTTGATATGAAAAGAGCCCAGCTCCCGCTGCAACCGAAGCACTGGTTAGCGTTTGCCAACCACCGACCACCTCGACTACAAAGTAGGTCATCAACAAAAAGCCCGAAAACAAAATAACAGCCTGAATAGCATCCGTCCAGACTACCGCCGAATATCCACCTAAGGTCACATATACCGCAAGCCCCAGTCCAATAATCAGTTTTGCACTGTTCTCATCTAGCCCAGTAAGCCAGGCTAAATACATGCCCCCGCCAATCAAATGTGCGCCAAGCCAGCCGACACTTGCCGCGTAAATCAATATTGCTAAGAGCTTTTTAACGACTTGATGATTGCCTACATAGCTTGCTAACTCTTCACTCATTGTCGCGAAGCGCTCAGCCCTAACCGGCGCAAACAACCAAGCCAGCAATAAAATACCCAGCGCGCCGCCAATGCCATAAAGCGTGCCCGCCCAACCGTGTTGATAGGCAAAGCCGACCGCTCCCATCGACGAGCCGGTGCCGACCATAGTGGCAACGGTGGTACCTAGCGTCAGCATCAGCGGTACTTTTCGCCCAGCTAATAAATAGTCGCAATTTGACCGTTGCCACCGAGATGCCAGCCAACTCACCATTATCATGGCAGACAAATACAACAGAAAAATAAGCAAATACACTTGCTGACTATCCGTCATGCTTCTCCTCCTGTGAACATTGTTGTTCGTATAACGTCTATTCGCCTTTGTAACAGGTGACATCGACCTCAACTTTACAGTCCACGACTAAGTCGGCCACCATGCAAATTCGCGCAGGAGGATGCGCTGAAAAATACTCTGCAAAAACCTTATTAAAGGACTGAAAATATCTTGCGTCAGTTAATACCACAGAAACATGCGTAACATGCTCAAGGCCATAACCTGCCTCGGCCATAATCGCGATACAGTTTTCTATGGTCAGACGCGACTGCTCAACAATGCCACCCTCAACCACTTCACCATCTCGCATTGGCGTTTGCCCCGAGACCTTTAACCAACCGCCAGCTTCAACCGCTCGTGCAAAGGGTAAGTGTTGTCCACCAGTACCCGTACCGCCTTCAGCACCTATTCTTCTTATTGTCATGTTAACCTCTTGATGATTTTTTTGATTTTTATTAGTTTTGACGCGTTAAAAATCGTCCTGCTCGGCCGAAATCGACAATGGTGTCTGCATTCGCGCCCTCAACATAGCTGAGCTTGCCATTCACCCAAACCTTCACAATGCCTGAGGCAAGTTGTTTTGGATTACTGTAACTTGCTTGGTCTAGAACCCGATTGGGGTCGAATAACACCAGATCGGCAAAGTAACCAATTTGAATATTGCCACGTTGCCGCAGCTTAAAGCGCGCTGCTGGCAACGCTGTCATTTTGTAGATAGCCAATGCCAACGGCAGCGATTGTTGTTCTCTACAATAATGTCCAAGCACCCGCGGAAATGTCCCCCACAGTCTAGGATGCGGATGCGGATCGCACGGCAAGCCATCAGACCCCACCATGCTGTGTTCATAACTTAAAAATCGCTGCACATCATCTTCCAGCATACAGTGATACACAGCGCCCGCTGGCTGCAAGCGCTTTGCTGCTTCACGCTGAGACACTTGCCATTGCGTAGCAATGTCTGCCAAGCTTTGCTGTGCAAGTTCTGGATGAGACTCCGACCAAGTAATAAAAATGTCCGTCTCCTCCGTCACTTGATTAAGATCTAAGGTGCTTGAACTCGCGGCGTAAGGATAGCAATCGCAGCTCACTAGGTGTGTTTGCCTATGCTGTTCAAAATGCGCTAATACCTCAGACGCTCTGCCCCAATTCTCTCTACCTGCGCATTTTATATGTGAGATAACCAGCGGCAGTTTGGCATGCTCTGCCGTTGCAAAGGCTTCGTCCATGGCTCGGATGACTCCTTGAAATTCTGTACGTAAATGCGTGGTATAGATACCATCAAATGGTGTAACAACCTCGGCCAACGCATTCACTTCAGCTTGACTTGCCCCCTTCGCATTGTAATAAGCAAGGCCAGTACTAAACCCTATCGCCCCTTGCACCATCGCTTGATGCAGCAAGGTTTTCATCTGTTCAAGCTCTTGCGCATTAGCGGCTTGAGATAAATCCGTCATGACCTGCGCTCTGAGCGTTGTATGACCAACTAACATGGCTAAATTCACACTCGGAGCGGCCTTATTAAAGGCATGTTGATAATCCTGTAGTTCACGATAGGCGAATTCTGATCGCTCCCCGAGTAAGTTAATGGGGTCGAGCGGCGCTTGATTTGTACAGTAAGGCACTGCGCTAATGCCACAATTCCCAGCAATGACGGTGGTGACACCTTGGCTCACTTTGCTCAGCATATGGGGGCCTCGCAACACTTCAAGGTCATCATGGGTATGTACGTCAATAAAACCCGGCGCGAGCACTAAGCCCGTAGCATCGATGCATTGCTGTGCTTGCAAATGGTTGCAGTTGCCAAGCGCAACAATTTTGTCTTTGCTAATCGCAACATCCACCACTTGCGCTTCAGAGCTTGGTTCAAAATACACCGTTGCGCCTTGAATGAGGGTATCAACATAAAGAGATGAGCTCAGCATTAATCCCCCAAAGGAAAGCGTTTATCGGCAGGTGGCATATTGCTGTTTTTATCTCGATGCTGATCTAACTGGGTTTTAAGCCGTCGGAGTTTTTCTCTTGAGCGCTTTTGATTACGGATAGCAACTTCGCTCGACAAAATGTCCACCGCTGCCATCATGGCATAGCGTGCAGCGCTGGGCTTAAATATGTAGTCACTTTCTTGAGTTTTGATGGCTAAGTGGTGATCGGCAATGTCCGCTAAGTCGCTCACTGGACAAATAGCAATAATCTCTGCACCATACTCTTTGGCGATAAGCGCCGCCGCTTTCACATCAGGAGAAACACCACTAAGCGAGAGACAAATCACCACATCCCCTTTATTCACCGTTGCCGCAACCATGCGCATCATCATAGGATCGGAGTGAGCATTACTAAGTACGTCCAAGCGAAATAAGCGATTTTGACATTCTTGTGCCATCAAGCTGCTACCACCACCAACCCCAAAAATTAAGCAATGACGTGTGGCGCAAATCACTTCACTCGCCTGCTCCACAACCGCTTCATCGATGAGTCCCGCATTGAGCGTGAGGATCTCCTGAATAGAGGTATAAACATGAGAAATCTTTTCTTTTTCAATTGGCTCAGGATTTGTAAAACGCTCACCAATTGCGGCTGATTGTGTCAGCTGAAACTTAAGGTCACGTACATTGGTACAGCCTAGGCTGCGCGCTAACCGTGTGATGCTGGCATGACTGACCTGTGCTTTTTCGGCTAACTCACTAATGGATGCGCTTGCGGCAAAGTTAAGCTCAGCCAAAATAAGCCGGGCAACTTTTTCTTCCGCAGGGCTAAAGTGCCCCAAACCTTCCTTAATTTTGCTAATAATGTCCACAGCTTCGCCTCAATTAAAAATAGGTAGAAATGGTTTGGGTGATCACCCAATCTCGCTCGACAACACCAATTTGTCGCCACTTATCAAAGGTCAAGCAAGGATGAGAAGTCGAAAAGCAGATCATATCGCCAACCTGTACCTCGCACCCAGATGCAATACTTACCATAGCATGTTGATCCATGATTGTTTCGACCTTTACCGCGCCGTCTAATGAGCACAGCTGCTTTGACGGCGGAGAGTAAATCAGCTCTGGTGTGGGCATGCCAGCATCAAATGCGACATCCCTTTTACCCATACCAATTATCGCGACACCCGGCTCTGGAGTCGAAAGCACGTAAGCCCATATGCTTAAGCTCGACACCAAACTTTCCCCCAAATCGCAAGCGAGATTGCTCCGTGATAACACAGCTTGCTGCGCATCCTGATAGATCCCGGTATCGTGAATAAGGTAGCAGCCGGGACGGATCACAAATCGAAATTGCTGAGCCTGTTCACTTTTGTTTAGTGTCTTTGTCACAACATCGTACCAAGCAGACCCCGCCCCCGTGATAATAGGTAACGCCTTTGAAAACACGTTTTTTTGTCGTAAATCTTCCGCTGTTTTTATTACTGAACTAACGAATGTGGCGATCCTTTGTTCGGCATTATCACCGTGGATCACGCCTTCATAAAATCCGATGCCTGCTACCTCTAAGCTAGCATATTGTTGGCATACATTGACCAGCTGCACTAACGTTGCAAGATTGCGCCAACCAGCGCGACCGCCTTCAACCCCCACCTCGAGTAAAATAGAAATACGCAGCGACTGCCGGGTAAAAAATGTGCCTAAGGCATGGGCATTTGCAATAGAGTCAACAAAACAATAGAGCTCAACGTCAGTATCAGTTAGCATGTTTGCAACTTGCTTCATATGATATTCGCCAACAAGTTGATTCGCTAAGATCACTCGTTTTGCGCCCGCGACTATGGCCACGGAAACTTGTGGCACAGTCGCTACCGTGACGGCCCATGCGCCATGTTCAAGCTGTAGCTTAAATAGCGCTGGTGACATCGTTGTCTTGCCGTGGGGTGCCAATAATACTTGGCTTTCCTTTGCAAAATTCGCCATCCAATTCGCGTTGTGGCTGATGGCGTCTTGCTTTATCACTGCAACTGGCAAACTTACCTGCTCTGCGAGAATATCCCAGCCGCTACCTTCTAGTTGCAGTGGGTCGCCAGTGCCTTTCGCTAATATTGTCATTGTTTATTCAAATCCTTGAGTTTAAACATTAGTTCCCCACGTCAAAATAGTACATTGACTTACTGCGATTGGTATCAGGCCAAGCTGCACTTGGCCTTTGCTGACATTAGAAAGTCGCACGGACGCTCAATGCAAAACGTCTATCCGTGGTAAAGTTGAGTGCCTGCGTTTTTGTCCCAGCTTGGTCCATCTGATACTTGGTTTTGGTTTCCGTATCCAATAAATTGCTGGCTTCAAAACCCACTTTCCAATGGTCGTTGATGGTGTAATACAAGCTTGCGTCCATCATACCCGACGCCTCTGCATAAGCAGGGACATACTCTTCAGATTCCCTAAGTGTGAGCAAATACTCAGAGCGCCAAGTGTATGCAAGGCGAAAAGAAATGTCCTCGTATTCATACATACCGATGATATTAAAGTTTTGGTCTGAGTAACCTTGTAGCGGCAAACCTCCAAACACTCGGAAGGTATTACGATTATCGGTCAGCGGGTTACCATTTTCATCGAAACCAAGCGTGCCTTTAGAGACTTCATTTGGATCTTCAAGTCCATCTTGATCGATATAGGTAAAGTTAAGTTGCAAACCTAAACCGCTCCATGCTCCCGGTAACATGTCGTAGAATTGAGAGTAGGAAAACTCCATCCCACGAATGGTGCCAGAGCCCGTGTTAGCGGGGCCGTAAGCAGAGACATCATAATCTTCGCCGCCATAAGACACATCAAGATCAAAGGCGCGGCTACGGATTATATTATCTAGCTTTTTGTGGAATAGCCCTACCGTCACGTAACCTGCGGACGCGAAATACCATTCGGTAGTTAAGTCAGTATTGATCGCTTCTTCAGGCTCTAAATATGGATTCCCAGAAAGTGCGGTTAGACTGATATCGTCTAGCCCAACAACGGGGTTAGTTGCCTCGTCATAATCAGCGCCGGGAGTTTGTAGCACGCGAGTGTAATCCAAGTTAAGAATACTGATATTTCTGGCATCAACTAAATTTGGGTAATACAGCGCTTTTGACGCACCAAATCGCACCACTACGTCTTCTGATACACCAAAACTCAAATTTAAGCTCGGAAGCAAAGTGCCGTAATCTGTACCTTCAACGGTACTGAGTTCAGACTCTCCCCCAGCAATGTCGTAATATCGCTTATATTCTGCTTGCTGCATCACATTATTAAGTGATGTCCCCTCTTCACCACGTTTGATGAGGGCGGGTTGCACCAAAGCGCCCGTAGACTCAAGTTGATAGTTTACGTAGCGCAGGCCAACATTGCCCACCACAGGAATGTCTTGAAACTCGAAGTCAAAATCACCACGAATGTAAAATTCAGTACGCTTCTCGTTAGTCGAACTTATATTGTGTGCGGCGAATGGGCCTTCAACGCGATTGGGTTTGTCTTCATAAGGTACATAAGTGCCAGAGCATGTGCCGTTGTTTGCCGCACTGTTGGTGGCATTGTGCCAACCATCACGACAACCTTGGCGCAAAGACTCGGCGTAGTTTTTCACCAGCTCCATGCTTGGGAACAAGAAGTTATTGACCGGCCCCTGTAATACCTGACCATTGTAATAATCTGAAAAATCAACGCGCTCAAATAATTCTGGACGATTTACCGCCGCGGCGGCATTTCGGTCATCTTGGATCCAAGGGGTGCCAATTGCAGACCAGCCCTCGTAAGCGGTATCTCGCACCGTTAGGTCTTTATTTGACATATAAAAACCGGAACTGACACTCGTGAAATGACCGTCTAGCTCATACTTAAAATCCAGTTTAACACTGTCTGATTCTGCCGTGTTGCGCTCAACCTGCTCCATACCGCTGCCCAAAAACAGGTTAGGCACAGGTCCATTCCAATCTTCATTGGGTGACCAACCTGCCGTTAGAATATTGTCACTGAGAAACTCTACTGTCGGCCTTGAGCCACGCATATCGAGGAAATAAGGCGAGACAACGTGGACATGGTTTCCCCGTGTTTGACCCGACATACTGTAGTTTTGCACTTCTTTGTCGGAGTCGATCCGCTGGTAATCAAAATCAACCGTCAATCTATCTATTGGTTTTAACGTTAGTTTAAATGAAGTGTCCTTCACGGTATTTTCGTTGTAATTCCAGCGGCTACGATAAAAGAATGGCGTTTCGGGGCTCACGCCAAGTGCAATACCGGAAGTCACAAAACCATCATCTGTAGTGAGTGGATGGCCACTTTCCGTATTTTCAGTCCAATTTTGTGAAGACCCCATGAAACCTTTAAAGCCTTGAGCTGCTTGTCCTATTTGGCGCTCGTTCCACTCAAGAGATGCTTCTGAGCGAATGTGCTCTAATGTCGCAACTATGGTCTCATCGGCATTTGCCCACTGCAGTGAAGAGGTTAAGCCGGTACGTTCACGGTCATTGGTTGCTGTGCTCATATGGATAGCGACAGGCACATGCCATACACTGCCAGCTGGTTGCCCAGGTAAAGCGGGGCCATCCACAGGCGATGATGGATCAACACCTGTTATGCCACCCCATTGATCCAAGGTAGGAATAAAGGAATCGCCTCGAGAGTGGAAGTTGCCAAGGCCAACACCATCTCCTCGAGTCTGATATTCTGATGAAGAAGCTGCAATTAAAAATCCGAACTTACCTGCACTGGTTTCCCAACTGTCGGAGAACAGCGCTGAAAACGAAGGCGTCACTTCTTCTCTAAAGTCGCCATAATTGGCCTTTGCATTGAACGAGATAAGCCGCTCATCAGAATCGAATGGTTTGCGGGTGATAAGGTTTACCGTGCCAGATATACCGCCTGAAATAAGATCTGCAGTTTGGTTTTTAACCACTTCCACTGCGCCTAGCAATTCAGCAGGAAAGTCTTCATAGCTCAAACCGCCTGACGGATTTGCACTAAAAGCGTCTCTGCCGTTCACCTCAGAGCGAACCCTGTCTAGGCCACGAACCAGCACGCCTGTACCTTCATCAGCATAATGTTTAGGGTCATCGGATGATGCAAATCGCTCAATCGTAACACCCGGCACACGCTGCAGCGCTTCAGTCACCGATTTGTCTGGTAATGCCCCGATATCTGACGCCGTGATCACGTCTTTGACCGTATCAGCGAAGCGCTTAATGTTTTGTGCGCTATTGATACTGCCTCGGATCCCGCGAACTTCAATGACTTCAACCGCTTCGTTCTGTTCCGAGGTTTTGACATCGCTGTCATTTTGACCCACAGTTTCAGCGGCAACCCAAAGTGGAGAAAGCCCAAAAAGTACAGACGAAACCGCAAGGCTCAGTTTGCTTCGTTTAGGGTTATGTTTACCAATATCGGTGACTAGTTTTGACATTTTGTTGTTCCTTTCTTCTTTTTAAAAACCAGTGAAAAAGCCAGCAATGCCATCACTAGCACCACAGCTCAAAAACCTACCACACAGTGATGTGCTCTAAACGCCCCAACACATCACATGTTACTTACTAACAAAAATACAATATTACCTTGTTACTTTTTAACATTACAGACTAAAAAGCAAACACTTTTTTGCGTAAAATTTGGCTATGTGGACTATGGTTTTGAAATGTAAGGAATTAAAATTAGTTACATCTAATCTAATGTTTAAGAGAAAATATTGACAGTTACGTTTACATATCTGGTTAATGACTTGTTCAAACAGCTTTAAATCGAATGAGTTTTGTATTCAGTTTGCCGTACATTGGCGGGAAAATTAAGAAACTACATTACTAACAACTAAGCACTTACCAGTTCACCGAGCCCCTCAGTGATTTGGTTTGGCCACGTTTGCTCTTTTGATTTAGGCGTTTCTTTTGCGAGCTTTTTGTTGGCTTGGTTGCTCTGCGTGTCTTTTCAACTTTGGTGGCTTCTAAGATCAGTGTTTTTAGCCGCTCCAAGGCATCTTCCTTATTTTGCTCTTGGGTGCGAAAGCTCTGAGCTTTAAGCACAATGACACCCTCTTTGGTCACTCTAGAGTCTTTAAGTGCAAGCAGGCGCGCTTTGTAAAAGTCAGGCAGTGTTGAGCGGTTGATATCAAACCTAAGATGAATGGCACTTGAGACTTTATTAACGTTTTGCCCACCCGCACCTTGGGCGCGAATAGCGGAAATATCGATTTCCCACTCTGCTAGAGTGACATTATTTGAGATTTTAAGCATAGTAATTTCAAGCCTCCGTTCGCCATTTTAGCAAAGTAACGGAAGGCTTGAAATAGCAGTGGTTAGCGTGTAGCTATGCTGTTCGAGTTGCGATAGCTGGTGGCACTCTTGCAGCAGCCACAGCAGGGTAAGTAACCGCCAACTGACCTGCGAGCAACATTACTACCGCACCTGCAATCAAATAATCACTGGGTACACTGGTAAGCCCAAAGTAATTAACCAAATAAATATTCGCAGTGATTGCGATGATTATGCCCAGAGCAATGCCAAGTAAAGACACCACCGCATTTTCAATCATAAAGTAACGTAGAATGTCGGCCTGAGTTGCCCCAAGAGCACGACGAGTACCGATTTGCTTACGACGTTTATAAACGGTGTATCTTGCCTGACCAAAGATCCCCAGCATAGTTACACACGCCAGAGCTGCGATCACCGCTTTTAGCGTTTGGCTCACCGCATAATCTGCTTGTAAATTTTCCGTTTTTATTTGCTCGAAGGATTTAAAGGCATCAAGTTGACGGCCAGGCTTTTTAAGCATTAAGGCTTGAACTTCATCCATTGCAATTTCTCTTTGACCAGACTTTGCTTTTACTACTATGATGCTTTCTTCATAATGTTCTCTAACCGAACTTATTACGGTCATATCGTAAGCGTACCAAAACCGCCAAGGTGACTTCATAGTTTCAACGATACCCACAACCTTTTGCGGTACCGATTCAACATAAATAGTTTCTCCAATCACACTGCGCCAATCGTTAGGACGAATTTTATGTGCCAAGTCCTGCGAAACTAACACGCTGGCTGATTCCGTATGGCCATCAAAATACGTGTGTACTACATCATTATGTTGTAAGTTTCTACCCGCAACCACTCGCAGTCCAAGCGTATCTACAATGGTGTCATCCGAACCATAGTAGCCTGCGTGAGTTATCCTTTCATCTTCCTCAGGGGTTAAACCAACATCTAGTGAACGGCCCCAGTTAGTAAGCGGCATACTCGTGATCGTACTTACACTCTCAACACTGGCTAGTGCACGGATATCGGCAAGGTCGGTATCAAGAGCTGCATTTTTTTCTTCATCGCTGCCTTCAAAATGAGTTCTAAAGCTGAACAACTGGCTCTCGGCTAACCCTGTCGGTTGCACCAATTCTTGCTCTTTAAGTATCATCATATAAATGGCATTAACCAAAATGGTAAATGTAAGCGCAATTTGCAAAACGAGTAGTAGCGGAGAAGTCTTATTTTTGTTTAAGGTTTTTAAAATTGGCAATAAATCTCTCATGGTCACGCTCCTACAGGCTTTTTAGCTGACTAGATGGTTGTACTTTTGCCGCATGTAAAGTCGGTAGCAAACCAAAAGTCACAGCACTCGCCACAGCCAATACAATCGTCATGATGACTATACCTGCGGTCATCTCAAGCATCTCAGCATAAAGATGGCTGTATAATTGCGCAGTGATACTCAAACCAATTTGCGCAAGTAATAGCCCAAGTATCCCTCCCAAGAGCCCAATAATACAGGTCTCAACAGTAAACTGAGTGATAATATCTTGTTTAGAAGCTCCAACCGCTCTACGAAGCCCAACTTCACCAGCTTTACCATGAAACTTTGCGACCATCATTGCCATACAGTTAAGCAGACAAACCGCAAGAAATGCGAATGCAAGCCACACAGCTACATTGCCATCATCTTTGATAATTTTTCTTTCAATTAATTGCTCCTTCACATTAAATAATTGATGTAAAGGCTCTCGTAAAAAGCGACCATACTCTCTTTGTTCCATCGAGTAATTAACCAAAAAGTCCATGTAATTATCACGCTCTGACGCGGAGTTTAATTCAACCCAGTAGGAGACCCATACGCATTCAGATGCTAAAATTGCCGAAAATGAGTCATCAGCGGGTTCTTTCCAGCATTGATAAGACACGTCGGAGCCTGTCCACAACTTATTATTAATTTGCGCTTGGAATGGGACAATAACGTCTCTAGGTTTGTTGAAAGCACGAGTTCTGTAATCAAAAAACTTGGGGATAGGATACCAATCGTCGGTAACACCAACCACTCGGTACTGTAAATCTCCTAAGAGCAATGACTTACCGACGGAGTTTTCTCCATCAAATAACTTATCATTCAGCTCGCTACTGATCACCGCAACTTGCAGCCCATCCTGATCGGCAATCTCATCCCATGCACCACCAAACTTAAACGGCACCTCAAACATGGTGAACATGTCTCGGTATGCACTTCTAATTGGGGTCATTTTTGCTTCAGTGATTGACTGCTCTGTGGTGCGAGTCATCATTTTGAAACTACCAAGAGGTGTTTGATTAACGCCCTGTTTTGCTTTTTGTAGATTGATTGCATCTTGATAGGTAAGAATAAAAGGTGGAACTTCTTTCCCTTGGGAAATATTGAACGGCTTATCTGGGCCGTAGCTATTCAATCGAACATTAAACAAGCGATCACTTTTTGTAGGGATCGGATCTTTTTGTAGCAGATAACTCACTGTATAAGTAGTCATTGCTGCGCCAATTCCAATCGCGATTGTCATAATCATTAACAATGATAAAAAAGGCGTTTTCCGCAATGAGATAAGCGCTAATTTAAGATAATAACTAAACATAACTTATCCTTAAGCAATGGCCTTATCGTAGTTCTTTCTCTCGCTCAACATACCATCACGGATTTCAATAATACGCTGAGCTTTTGCCGCTTGTTGAGCATCATGAGTCACCATCACAATGCTTGTTCCCTGCGCATTGATATCTTTGAGCAGTTCCATAATACCATCGGCCATTTTACTATCTAAGTTGCCCGTTGGCTCATCGGCGAGTAGAAAGGACGGTTTACCAGCAATCGCTCGAGCAATTGCTACCCGTTGCTGCTGACCTCCAGACAGTTGCGATGGGTAATGCGCTTTGCGTGATGCAAGACCCACTTTATTCAACGCATCCATGATCCGTTCGTGACGCTCTTTTGATGATAATTTGCGATAGCGTAAGGGCATGTCGACATTATCGTAAAGATTTAGCTCAGGAATTAAGTTAAAGCTTTGGAAAATAAAGCCGACTTTTTCGTTACGCAGCTTTGACTTGGCTTTATCACTTAACTTTTCAACATTAATACCATCCAGCTCATAACTGCCATCGCAGAAATCCTCTAATAAGCCGGTGATATTTAGAAAGGTCGTTTTGCCTGAGCCTGACGGGCCAATAACGGAGACAAACTCGCCTTGCTCTATTCTCAAGTCAAATGGCTGCAAAGCTTGAGTTTTTATTGTGTCTGTATAGTAAGCTTTTGATAGATGACGCATGGATAGCATGTTGCAGCTCCTTTATTGAATTATTTTCACACTGGGAGCATCTTTAAAGATCCGCGCGTCAGAGGTGATAACCTGATCGCCGATATTAAGCCCCGATAGTACTTCTACTTGTCCAATACTTCTCAGTCCAATCTTTATTGGCGTTTTGACGGCCGTGCCTTCTTTTACTACATAAGCAAACTGTCCATTGTACGCTTCTAAATATTGACCATGTGGTAGGTAGGCGATATTTTCTTTTTGCTCGAGTACAATTCGACTAGTTAACCTTTGGTTTTGCCTTAATCCCTGAATTGTGTCGTCTCTAAATCGGATTTTCCCGGCAACGCGGCCATTTTCAATTTCAGGCGAAATGGCAACGATTTCGCCACTATAAACATCACCATTGAGGTTCACCTCGGCTAACATTCCTAAGGCTAAATCATCTGAATAGCTCTCAGGTATTTGCACCTCTATCTCGTATTTGGAGAGATCGACCACGCTTAATAGTGGCTGATTTTTAGCCACTGAATTTTTTTGCTCGACTACTAAATTACCAACGAGTCCCCCTACTGGTGAGACAATTTTAAGCGCATCGACTTGCCTTTCAAGCTCTGCTACTTTGACTTTTTGTGCTTCAAGTTCAAGCTCTTTGGTCCGAATCTCAAACTTCTGACTTTCTTTTTGCAATTCAACTTCTTTAATTGCCAGGCGGTATTCTCGAAGCGCATTTTCGAGATCATCTTTGGCTTTTTGATAATCAATATCGCTGACAACTTGAGTTTTTAAACCATCTTCAGAGCGACGCATTTCACGCTTAGCAGCATTCAATACAACGGTAGCTTTACCTAAATAATTTTCCTGTGCTAAGTCTTGTTTTTTAGCTTGAATGATTTGTCGCTGAAGTTCAGTATCTAACTGATTTAGCTTAGCTTGATGCTGTGCAAACTCGCTCTTTAACTCCGGACTATCTATTACGGCAAGAGTTTGACCTTCAATAACGCTATCTCCCGATTCGACCAAATAGGTCACAGTCCCTTGAGCAGGGCTATATATTGTCGGACGCCGTGCTGCGACGACTTTTCCCTGAACAGAAATATCGCGAACAAAGTCACCTTGTTTAACTGCTGAAATATGAATTTTATCGCTTGAAACTGCTGTTTGACCACTTGCCCATTGCTCAACAATTGGTGCAAAAAATAAAACAGTAATTAATATCAGAATACTTACTACCGCTATCAATATTTTATTTTTTTTAGGTCTTTCAACCTCAGAGTCTTGAGCACTCGTATCTGAAATATAGGCCATGAAATAATCCTTTTACCACTGCCTTAGTTATTGAGAAATATGCACTTTACAAGTACTTTTCACAGCTATTAGCTCAACTAGCGTTAACGTCACTTGATAGAGTTTGGAACCGAGCAAGTGTATCTTTCTCGCCACTTTTCAAGTGAAGCAAATCTCAAAAGATAAAAAGCAAAACAGGTAATGTGAGTGCCTAAACCTTACACAAACTCAAGACTAATGTCACGAAAAATAAAACACTTTGTTAACTATTTGGTTTGATTCTTGACGACTTCCAAATATCGGCTTTCTATAAATTTTTTCTCTTTGGACAAGTGCTCAAGTGCATCTCGGGTTTGCTCCAACTCTTTTTGAATAGCTTGCAACTTTGGACCATCTTCAACCTCTTGTTCTTGAACCATTAGCTGTTGCAGAGCCTGGCTTTGTTCAGCAATTTGTCTTTTGTATTCATTGATAGTTTGAGACATATCTTGGCGCTCTTTTTCAAAGGTTGCGACCAGTTGCTCTAGCTCTTGCTCGGATGTACCTCCCACAGACTTAGAGGCTTCTAGTTGCTGCTTTAATGTGTCATTTTCTTTTTGTAGTTCCTCTGTAGACTCATATTGGTCATATAGCTTTCTTCTCGTTTGCTTAAGTCGCTCTAAACTTTTCGACAAATCTCCTCGAAGTTTTTTTATTAGCCGATGCGATTTAAGCAACTGACTGTTTAAATCATCCATGCGGGTTTGCTCTTCTGGCGAAATATGATCCTGTGTTGAGCGTTTAACCTCAGCTAGTTGCTGTTCTAAGTGAACTTGTAAGTTAGCCAATTCTTGAATGGTGTGTTGGTTATCTTCGACAAACTTCATTGACTTGTTAATTGCATCGCGACAGTGCTGAAGCAGATATTGTTGCTCTGCGTTGGATGTCCCAGCTCCACCAGCAGTCTTTGCAAACAATCTAAATTCTCGAAGGATTAACAGCAAAATATAAAACCAAAAAACTAATATCAGTAGCCCGATATTCACCGCCATATAGATAAATACATCGACTGGTAGTTTGCCTAGAAACATATTATGCACTCATTATTTTCTTACTTTCATTTTAGTATTGGTTAAAAATCGTGCCTATAATAAATCTATATTTTTCAATAAAGTGGTAATGTGTGAAGATATTGCTCGTGGATGACAGTGCCGCAACACTTGAGATTATTCGTCGCGGTTTAGTACGTTTTAGATATCGTAAGCTGTTGATAAAGAAAGCACAAAGTGCAAAAGAAGCACTAAAGATTATTGGTTCTTGGCATCCAGATATTGTATTGACCGACTGGCATATGCCCGATATTTCAGGACTCGCTCTCGTCAAAGCAATCAAACAAAAACAGCTTGATGTCACCATGGCGATGGTAACGACTGTCGACGATCGTGAGCAAATTAAGCTCGCCCTTGACTATGGTGCCGCGTTTGTACTGTCAAAGCCGTTTGCTGACGACGACCTTCATAACAAAATCATGCCGCTGGTCAAAGCCGCAGAAGAAAGCAGCAAAACGAGAGAAATTCATACGCTACATAAAGGCGTGCCCTTGCCTCAAGTTGGGCAACTTGAAAAGCTAATGAACAAACATATTGATACAGAGTTGAGACTCTATCAGGTGCATCAAATGGAATATAATCCCGATAACCTTCCGTGTGTTATGGTCGCATACGAAGATCCGAGCAGCCAGAAAGTTCGCGCAATCGGAATATTTGATGTGTATTCGGTCTGTGTGCTTGCCGCATCCACAGGGAATTTAACTGATCAAGCTGGGTTTGAAGCGATTCATCAACATCAGATAACAGACGACATGTTAAGCGCCTGCCACTCAGCACTAAACTCTACGTCTTATGCATTTCTAGACGGCATAACCAGAAGGAGCCTTAGAGTAAAAACCCTACAGTTGGTCACTAAGCCTTTTCCTAAGTTAAAACGCTTGTATAAGTCCGCCGCAAACATGCGCATAGATTTATGTTGCCAACGTCCAAATATGGCACAAGGTAAAATATTGTTGGTTGGGTTTTTAAGCTAACGCTTTAAGCAAGATGCCAGGATCAGTTATCCCAGCTTCTTTTAAAGCTTTTTGGATATTTTGGGTTAATTCAATAACTTGATTCTGCATACGCAAAATATATTCAAGTTTTTGTGTAACTAGCTCCGCTTTCATTTCATCTGAATAAGCGTTATTTACTTTTAGCTCTTCGAGTAATTTTTGCTCTTCTTTTATTTTCTCTCTGAGCTCTTCTAGCTTTTCAACCATTTTTTGAATGTGAGGTGGTAGTGCTGCTTCTTCCTGCTCCTCTCTTACCTCTTCTCCAGATAACTTAGACATATCTTTTTCTGATAGTCTGAGTGGTTTAGATTCTGTCGTTTCTTCAACCTTGGTTTTCTGCTCCATCTGACTCGTGGTTGATTGAGCTGGTGAGTGAATTAAAAAGTTCACGTTCATTGTCTTAGGCCAATATGATTTCCTTTGACCTATATATCGGTAATTTATCGAGGATCTTTAAGAAAAATTGCGCGGCTTCCTTGCCGCTGCAAGTGCTTGGGAATGGAATCACTCGGTACTGAAAACTAACCGAGTTAAAAATAATTCTGTTTTAAGATTTGCTTGCAGTTGCTCAATGCCCGATTTAATGCCTGCAACAAAGTTTTACCTTTTGCCTTGACCTTTAACGTTGGTAATCCGGGTAATAAAAGCTCAACTTGGCATAAGGTAAACTTGCCAATCTGCTTGTCCACCTGTTTTTCAATTCGTACATTTATTTTTCGAATATTGTTTGCATAGCCGCACAACGCTTCATTTATTGTCTTAGCAAAAGCCACTTTACTTGACACCGCTATCGGCTCATTTACACCAACAAGGTTCAATTTCATCATTACCTCAGACAATCGCATCACATATAACTTTGTTGAAAACTTAGAATGACTCGAATTAAAAACGCTTACGCTATCCGCTACATTCTCTCAACTTCTACTTGCGCCATGAGATCAAATCTACTAATGTTCAATAAAAGATAAAAGCTGATTATATCTAACTAAAAGAAAGATTTTTACGAACAATATGAACATAAACTTCAATCACCTTTACTATTTTTGGCAAGTAAGCAATGAAGGCAGTATCGCAGGTGCAAGTAAAGTCCTTCATTTGACGCCTCAAACCATCAGCGCGCAGCTATCAAGCTTAGAAGATCGGCTGGGGAAACCTTTATTTATAAGAGAGGGCAGAGGACTCAGGTTGACTGACTTCGGCATTTTGACCAAGCAGTATGCGGACGATATGTTTTCGATTGCCAAAGAATGGTTAGAAACAACACAAGATGGTGCAACAGCCATACATCGCACATTAAAAGTAGGTATCTCAGATGCCATTCCAAAATCCTTAGTATCAAAATGGCTTGCGCCTTTGATAGAAAATGAGCAAGTTGCCAACTTGCACTGTATTGATGGTCAGCAGTCTGAATTATTGGCTCAGATGGCGATGCATAAACTCGATATCGTACTAGCGGACAAACCACTTGATAGTAATCTGCCATTTAAAGTGTTTTGTCACGAAATAGGAAAGAGCCAGATTGGCTTTTATGGTTCAATTTCTAGTTGTGAAGAACTTAGGGCAAACTACCCAAAGTCATTACAAGCGCAACCAATCATTCTTCCAGCGAAACACAGCCCAGTAACGAACTCGATTCAATTTTGGCTACAAGAGCAAAATATAGAAATCAAAGTCGCAGGTCATGTGGATGACAGTGCCTTGATGAAGGCATTAGGTCAACAGGGGTTTGGCATTTTTCCTGCCCCACTTTCGATAAAATCAGAATTGCAACGGCACTATGATGTCTGCCTCATTGGCACTATAGAAAGTACGTATCAAAACTATTACGCTTTCACACCCGATAGATTAATTAAAGACTCTATCTTCAGCGAGTTCGTAAATTTTGCCAAGGGAGTAAGCTGACGCTACAGTCAGTTTATGTTGGCTGTAAAAGAGAAGATAAGTTTTGTTTATAACGTCTTGATAGGTGGAGTGAATCTCCGTTTTCTAGAATAACGTCGTAATCTCCATTATCTCTTGTCTTAAGTTCACTGATAGCATTCAAATTAACGAGTGAAGACTTATGGATCCTAGAAAAGCCAAAGGTTTTAAGACTTTTTTCCATTGATGACATCGTGTCCCTATGCAAGATTGAGCGCTGCCGATTGATCATATGAAGCTCGACATAGTTTCCCGCACCACCAACCCAAGCTAAGTCTTCCACTTTTATCACATGAATGTGCCCCGAGTCTTTTACAATCAATCTTTGATTAGGGACATATTCTAATGAAGCTTCTTTAGAGTGCGAGAATGCCAGCTGAAGAATATTGGTGATCAGAGCACCTTCTGTATCTTTACCATCAACATTCATTGTTGTAGAAGCATTTAATTTAACATCTGTCGTTATTTTAATAGTTGGCACAGAGTCAAAATTTCTGGTGATTAATTCTTGCTGTCTCAGGTCAGTATCATGTGAAATATCAATTAACAAACAGTCGATTTCACCCACTCCAATAGTTTCCAAAACATCAACAATATTTTGATAATAAACAAACTGGGAACAAACTGCGACTTCTTTTAACTTTGTACTTATTTCGACGCCAAGCTCAGATAAATAGCTAGGAATAGAGATCGTCACTCTTTTCATTCATCACCTTAAACACATCAATAGGTTAACAAGGATACTAATACTTTGTATCTTATTTCACAATAGTTAACATATTATTGTTATAGATTGTTACTATGTAATCTGCAAATTAAATTTGATCTTTTTTTTCTCGCCTGTCGTCACTGATTCCCATCGCCTTACGTATCTCAACTGGCATATTCCAAGCTTCCGTCATAACTTCGTCGTGATACTAATAAGCCTTTGTGATGAGTTATTAAACTTACCGAGGGTATCTAAAACAAACCTATCAGGGGATATCATGAAACAATTCAAGCGTTCTAAGTTAAGTATGCTTATCACTTCCGCGTGCCTAATCGGTGGAAGTCTAAGTATCCAAGCATCAGCCGAGGAAACAGCTGATGGTGCTAATGAAGAAGTCGAAAGAATTTCTATTACAGGCTCTCGTATTCAGCGTGTCGCATTAACTGCGAAAACACCGGTTATCGAACTAGACGGTTCTGAGTTTGCCATGTCGGGAAACTTAAACGTTGAGCAAAAGCTTGCCGAACTGCCGCTAACAGTTCCTTCTTTCGGCCCAAGCTCAAATAACCCTGGTGACGGTACCGCTCGAGTAGACTTACGTGGTCTTGGCAACGAGCGCACTCTTGTTCTTGTTAATGGTCGCCGCTGGGTACCAGCGACACAAACAGGTGTTGTCGACTTAAACACTATTCCAGCGTCTCTTATTGAAGGTGTAGACATCATTACCGGTGGTGCAGGTGCGGTATACGGTTCTGATGCCCTAGCAGGTGTTGTAAACTTTCGTTTGAAAGACGACTTCGAAGGCGCTGAAATTTCTGCGTTATACGACATCACCGAAGAAGGCGATGGGGAAAAGTTCAACACTGACCTTACCTTGGGTGGAAACTTTGCCGACGGTAAAGGTAACGCTACTGTTTATATCGGTTACGCCAAACGTGAATCAATCTTCCAAGGCGACAGAGACTTTACTAGCGTAACACTCACTGAAGGCGATACAGGTTTAGTACCTGGTGGTTCGTCAGGTATCCCTGGCACTCGTGTATTCGCAGGTCCAACGCTTCCTAACGGTACAACTTTAGGCCGTTTTGGTCCTAACGGTGAAGGCCTACCATATACATCATCAGACGCGTTCAACTATGCCCCTGATAACTACCTGCAACTACCGCAAGAGCGTCTAACACTTAACTCTTTTGCACACTATTACATCAATGATGAAACTCGCTTATATAGCGAATTATCTTTCATCCGCAACGAAGTTCCGCAACAGCTAGCTCCAACTCCTGCATTCGTTAATGGCTTGGTAGTTAACCCTGACAGTCCATTCTTCGGTGCAGATGTTCAAGCTGCAATGAAAGCATTAGTACCTGAACTTGATGCTGAAGGTGAACCAACTGGCAACATGGTTAGTCAACTTGACGCCGATGGTAACTTTACATTCGCTACAATCGGTCGTCGTATGGTTGAAAACGGTCCACGCCAAGCGATTGATACACGTAATGCGATGCGTTTATTGGTCGGTGTAGATGGCTTTATCGGTGACTGGGCATACAATGCTTACTACAGCCGCTCTGAACTAGACCGCTCTAATCTACTTAATAATGACGTTTCTGAAACGCGTTTCAGACAAGCTATTTTAGTTACTGATGACGGTAGCGCATGTCAAGACACATCTGGTGGATGTGCACCATTGAACATATTCGGTGAAGGTAATATTTCACAGGCTGCGATTGATTTTATCAATGTTGGTGCATCTAACGTAACAAACATCAAACAAGAAATCTTCCACATCGATTTTGCTGGTGAGTTACCATTTACCGTACCATCTGCTGACATGCCTATAGGTTTCGTAATTGGTTACGAAAGCCGTTTTGATGACTCAAGCTTCCGCCCTGATGAATTCTTAGCATCTGGTGATGTTTTGGGCTTTAACGCTGGTGAACCAACAGTTGGTAGCTATAGTGTTGATGAAATCTTCACAGAGATTGATATTCCATTAGTAACTGATGCGGCATTTGCTGAAGACATTACACTATGGTTTGCGGGACGTCTTTCTGATTACTCAAACATTGGTAATGCTTCTTCATTTGCAACCACGTTAAACTGGAAAGTAAACGAATACGTTTCGTTCCGAGCTGGTTATCAAGAATCTGTACGTGCGCCTAACATCGCCGAGCTATTCCAGGGCGCTGCAAATGGTTTCCCAAGCGCAACTGATCCATGTAGCGTAGACGGTTTTGAAGAAGGAAAAACTGATAGAGCGCTTTGTGAGGCTCACGGTGTTGCGTCTTCTCAAGTAGGTGTATTTGAACAAGCAAACGCGCAAATCGAAGGTAGCTTCGGTGGTAACCCTGACCTGAAAGAAGAAACATCAGAAACGGTTACTCTAGGTCTTGTTATTACACCGACCGAAAACTTTGACATTACAATCGATTACTTTGATATCACAATTGATGATGCTATCGATGTACTAGGTGGTGGCGTAAACAATATTCTAGATATTTGTTACAACCAACTTAAAGATCCTAACTCAGAGTTCTGTCAAGCAATTACTCGTCGTCCTGACGGTAACGTTGACCTTGTTACAGCGCTTAACGCGAACATCGCGTCGCTAGGCACAAAAGGTTATGACGTTAACTTCAACTGGACCACAGAGCTTGATTTTGGAATTGGTGAGAATGGTTCAACCCTGAACATTAACTCTAAGAATACCATCCTAGATGAGTTCTTTAGAACGCCAAGTGTTGGTTTCACTGAAACAAATTACTGTGAAGGTAAATTCGGTAATACCTGTGGTACGCCACGTCCTGAGTTCCAAAGTAATAACCGCTTTACTTGGACTTCAGGCGACTTAAGCATCACAGCTCTAGCCCGCTACATGAGCGAAGTTGATGACGACTCAGGCACTAACGAAATCGCTCCAATTTCTAAAGCAGAATGGTATCTTGACCTTAGTGCAAGCTACCACTTCACAGATAATGTACAAGCAACATTTGGTATTAAAAATGTGTTAGACACTGAGCCAACGCCATTAGGTGATGCTCAACAACAAGCAAATACATTCCCAGAGTTGTATGACGTAATTGGCCCACGTTACTTCGTGAGTGCTGTGTACACGTTCTAATCAGTTGATACTGAAAGACTAGGGAGCTTCGGCTCCCTTTTCTGTTGTTGCTGTATTAAGTCCTTTATCTACAGTGAGTTACTAAATTTTCCATCGCGTTTACTGAAAAATTGATAGAAACCAGCAAAACTTCAAAATAACAACACTTTACTCGCAACTAAGTCGAGTTTGGCTAAAATAAAAAGTATGCAGCTCAGTCTAATTGACCGTTTAAGAAAAATATAATATGAAGCAAGCGCCCGAAATTACTATTGCAGTTCAAGATGCTTTCAAATTGATCCAACAAAAACAATATCAACAAGCGTTAACTAAGTTACAGCCTTTTACTGACTCGCCTCACCCCGATCTGCATTACCTTTTAGGAATTTGCTATAAATCACTAGCCGAGTGGCAAAGCGCAATAACCTCATTAAGTGATGCAGCTAAACTCGCTCCACTTAAAACTGAAATCTTAACTCATCTAGCCAAATGTTACTGGCTATCGGGTGATTTACACCAAGCAGAGGCCCATTACCTTGCGCTGTATGAAGCTGAGCCCAAAAATCTAGATTTACTTAAAAACTTGTCGCTTCTGTATCTTGAACAAAACCGGCTCGACTTGGCAAGTGAGTGGGCACTCAAAGGACAATCTCTAGATGATTCTGGACAACTCACCAAAATACTCGGGGACGTTGAAAAAACAAGAGGAAACCTCAGTGAGGCGATCAGTTACTATCAACAAGTTCCCCAACACTCTCCGGTTGTCTTTCGGGCAATACACAATTTAGGCCTTTGCTATAAATTACAGGCTAAATTTGACCAAGCAATTCAATGCTTTAAATTTGTGCATCAAAAAGCACCTGAGCACTATGAACCGCTTTACAACCTCGGCGACTGCTTTTTTGCAAATGGTCAATTTGAACAAGCACAACAAGCCTACAATCTGGCATTAAAGCAAGCCCCATACAATCCAATCATACATAAAGCGATTAACGAGCTTTATTGGCAAAGTGGGCAGCATCAGCTTTTTGCTACCAGTTTACTAACCGCGATGGAGTCAGCAAATAACCGCCTAGAACTCATAGAGTGCCTAGCTGAACTTTACTGGAATACCAATCAGTACAGGTTATGTGAGGAATGTATCCAGACGTCAGGTTACACCGATACTTCCGCTACATTACTCGCGTTAAGAGGGCGTCTGGCGGCCACAAACAATGAGCTAAATGCAGCCTTTGAGCATTTCGATAGTGCCAATAAGATAGTCATTAATTGCGACAGGATATGTGAGCAAGCAAAATTTGCAATCCAGCTTGGAGAGTTCGGTACCGCACAATCCCTGCTCGAAAAAGTGTTGCAAGCGCAGCCCAACTCACAACTTGCATTAGCTTGGCTAAGCGTAGTATATCAAGCTACCGATAAACAAAAGCACCACGCTCTATGCAACCCTGATTTTATTCTGACCACAACCTTAGGTGCTCCGATCGGCTATCAAGACACTGAAGACTTTCTTAAAGCGTTGGAGTCATGCTTACTAACACTTCATCAAGGCAAACAAGCACCAAGTGAACAAACCTTAGTAAATGGCTCACAAATTTCAGGAGGCTTGCTTAATAGAGATATCGAAATCATCTCCAAAGCTCGAACTCAACTGCTGCGAGATATAGATAAATGCCTTAATAAGTTAGATTTAGATCCAGAGCATCCATTTTTAGCTCATTTAAGCAAAGAGAAATGCATTACAGGCTCATGGTCTGTCAAACTGACGGAGCAAGGTTTCCACGTAAGCCATATTCATCCCGCAGGTTGGATTAGTGTAGTTTTATATATCAACACGCCAAATGACGATAGCAATAATGGTGTAATTGAGTTTGGGCGGCCACCACTGGCACCACCCTACGATTTTCCACCATTCAAAACCGTAAAACCCCAACGAGGGCAAATCGTGATCTTCCCCTCTTATTTTTGGCATGGAACACAGCCATTTAACCCTACCGATAATAACTATCGAATGACTTTGCCATTCGATATTGGCGTTCTTAATAAATAACCTGAGGTTTGGATAAGGAATGTTCAAACTCATTGTTTCTAAAGAACAACTTAGTTTTTCCTTGTCTAGCCAGAGAGTTTTAGGGAAAACAAGGCGAATTTACGCACCAATAGCTGGCTATTGGAAGTGAATTCAACGCAGTTAGCGCTAAAACTGGCTGCTAGAAAGGCATTAATTATCCGCAGCTCAGGTTAAATAGAAAGAGAAACCACTTTAATGACAAACGAAGAGACACAACCACTCAATATAGACTCACTTTTACAGCCAATTCTCGAATGCGAGCCACAAAATAGTTGGCCATTACTATTATCGAAGCTAATCGATAGTTATCCTCAAAGTGCTGAACTAAGCTATCGGGTTGCTGTAATTTTAGAGCAAATTGGAGCGTTACCTGAAAGTGAAAAGGCCTACTTTCACTGCCTTACTCTGGCACCCAAAAACTACTTAGTATATCTGTACCTTGGACATTTATTAGAGAAGAAGGGAGAAGATAGTACAGCACTCGTATGTTACACCCTATGTGAAGCACTCACAGGCAGCTTTAAGCGCCTTCAACTCGCCAATAGTACCGCCCCTCAAACACTTGAGCGCTTCCAAAAAGCTTGGCAGTGTATGGAAAAGAACCTTGGTACAGCATCAAGTATTGAGTCGGGTCGCTGGGTGCAATACAGTAGTAAACCTTTTGAAACAGCCCAAGCACCACACCTTTTTTACGTTGCGAATCTAAGTGCTCATCCTATCTGGCCCGCGGAGCAATTTGCATGGTATGAAAGCTTTAACGCTACGATCCCCGACATTATCAAAGAGTTTCACAAGACGTTTAATAGCGCATCTTCACACCTTACGCCTTATTTGTCGGGTAAAGAGTATGAAAGCGCATTTCCAATGCTCGCAAACAGTAACAACTGGCAAGCGTTATCCCTTTTTAAAGAGGGTGTGGAAAACGTTTCAGTGTCAAAGCACTTTCCTATACTCAAAAAGGCCTTAGAGAAAGTACCTTGTTATGGCTTAACAGCATCTCCATACGAAGTGTTTTACTCTAAATTAGCCAAAGGCCAAACCATCACTCCACATTACGGCCTTTCGAACCACAGCTTAACAGTGCATTTAGCCATAGATATTCCCCATGACTGTTACCTAGACGTCAATGGCGAGCGTGCTTCATGGCAAGAGCATCAACTCACCATCTTCGATGACTCCTATTTGCATATGGCACATAATGGCAGCGACCGTGACCGAATTGTACTTATATTCTCAATTTGGCATCCTGATCTAACATCGACTCAATGCCAGGCAATACAATCAGAATTTAAAAATAGACAACGCTGGATTGATAATTTAAACGCAACTTTGGATCAATATAGAAACGATCACTAGAATCCTAATTTTCGTCACGTCTCCCCCCCAACTTACCACAAAAGGGGTTGTTACTATGTGAATAACCCGTAACTTAAAGTCTGACCTTATGATTGAGGTCTCCCTGGATAATTTCGGGGGGTAACCCCCGTTTTTTTCATACTAGCCACACCATAAATCACAGTGCTAAAATCCAACCACAATCTTCAAGTTAATGTAAATTCATGCAAAAACCGATCATTACAATTCATTACTGCGTGCTTTGCCAATGGATGCTGCGAGCTTCTTGGCTTGCACAAGAGCTGCTTTCAACTTTCTCCGACGATTTAAAGCAAGTTGCGCTCACGCCTGCAAGTAAAGGCGTATTCGAAATTTACTACAATGATACGTTAATTTGGTGCCGCAAAGCAGATGATGGCTTTCCAGAAGCCAAGGTGCTCAAAAGAAGAGTGAGAGATTTATTAGATCCTGAGCGCGATTTAGGCCATGTAGATAAGTAACCGGCGAACAAGGGTGGCTATCACTTAATCCGGAGCGTGTATGAGCAAGTCCAAAGTCCCCACCGGTTAACAGCTTCATAAATAAATTCCAGCACATGATCCAGACCTGAATAACTCCGATTTAGTCCCGTGCAAACGGGGGCGAAGTAGGACCGACAAAAATATCTGGAATATTTTTGAACAGCTCTGCTGACCCGAAGGGCGAAAGGCAGGAAGTCTGGAGTCATCATCGTTTCGCAGCCTGCTGAGGTGAGCGCATGGATGCGTGAGGGATGCTGCTTCACGGACGATTTACAGCACATGATTCAGACCTGAAAAACTCAGGTTTAGCCCCGTGCGTACGGGGAACACAGCTGGTTCTGCTGTATCTGAATCAAAGTCGACGGTATAGCCCCGTGCGTACGGGGAACACCCATGAGAACTCTTTAAATACAGCACTATTGCCGGTTTAGCCCCGTGCGTACGGGGAACACCAACAATCAGCTCGATGCTTGTCCCCGTCGTTCGGTTTAGCCCCGTGCGTACGGGGAACACTGTTACTTTATCAATGAACGATGCGATAACATCGGTTTAGCCCCGTGCGTACGGGGAACACACTTTGCCAATATTCGTATTTATCAATGGCGGCGGTTTAGCCCCGTGCGTACGGGGAACACGCGAACCAATTGCAACCAACCAATGTTGACGTCGGTTTAGCCCCGTGCGTACGGGGAACACATGAATTGCTCAAAAATCCAAATAAAAACATCCGGTTTAGCCCCGTGCGTACGGGGAACACTTTTTATGCCACTGGTGATAATGAAATCTATGCGGTTTAGCCCCGTGCGTACGGGGAACACTAGAAATCGTAGTAACAACAGGACTATTTTACCGGTTTAGCCCCGTGCGTACGGGGAACACTAGGACTGAGTAGGAAATTCTTTCCTGTGGCACGGTTTAGCCCCGTGCGTACGGGGAACACGCTATACCAGCCGATTTTGATGATATCGAGTGCGGTTTAGCCCCGTGCGTACGGGGAACACTCCCTCTCTGCGCAAATCGTGATAGCGTAAATCGGTTTAGCCCCGTGCGTACGGGGAACACAGGGAAAGGTATTTTCTTATGCTTTATGTGAGCGGTTTAGCCCCGTGCGTACGGGGAACACTTACTCCCCTCGCTAGGTGCGTTATATCCGAGCGGTTTAGCCCCGTGCGTACGGGGAACACAGCCGGTAAGCCAGTACCTAAACCAAGCATGACGGTTTAGCCCCGTGCGTACGGGGAACACAATACAGCGTGGAGGGCCTGTTTGATGAGTGACGGTTTAGCCCCGTGCGTACGGGGAACACGGGTGAATTAACACTCTCGAATGGGTAAAGCACGGTTTAGCCCCGTGCGTACGGGGAACACCGGTTTCTTTCTAGCCGCGAAGAATGGCAAGACGGTTTAGCCCCGTGCGTACGGGGAACACTTTTTCATCACCACGCTTTTGAGCCTTATAAACGGTTTAGCCCCGTGCGTACGGGGAATACCAACAATCAGCTCAACGCTGGCCCCCGTCGTTCGGTTTAGCCCCGTGCGTACGGGGAACACGTTTTGGGTGATGCCGTTGCTAGATTTGATTGCGGTTTAGCCCCGTGCGTACGGGGAACACGAAGTGTAGGTTGTTCCATCGGCTCGTTGCATCGGTTTAGCCCCGTGCGTACGGGGAACACAATAAGAACTCACAAACCTGTTTGCGGTTAAGCGGTTTAGCCCCGTGCGTACGGGGAACACGCCAATACAAATCTGCACCGACCAACCATAACCGGTTTAGCCCCGTGCGTACGGGGAACACGGGATTATGTGCATTCGTGAAGAATGGAAAGACGGTTTAGCCCCGTGCGTACGGGGAACACTCAATTGAGTTGGTTATTTTCATAAGTTTTCTCAGGTTTAGCCCCGTGCGTACGGGGAACACGCATGATGGTAACAAACTACTACTAGATGAAATCGGTTTAGCCCCGTGCGTACGGGGAACACGGTGTTGATGTTGTTTTGCCAGCTGATTTGCGCGGTTTAGCCCCGTGCGTACGGGGAACACAGATTCTGCGTTTGCTGGCATCTGTGAATTCTCGGTTTAGCCCCGTGCGTACGGGGAACACACCTTAATTCTCAGGTTAACGATGCTCATGTGCGGTTTAGCCCCGTGCGTACGGGGAACACGCCTGATATCAAGCAGAACGTGCAAACCGTTGGCGGTTTAGCCCCGTGCGTACGGGGAACACATTGTTATGTCGACAGCAGCGTCCTGCAACGCCGGTTTAGCCCCGTGCGTACGGGGAACACCGGGTTGTTGTTACGTAGCCCGCGAACCGTGTCGGTTTAGCCCCGTGCGTACGGGGAACACTTTCACATCAGATGGCGCAACCTCGTTAATGTCGGTTTAGCCCCGTGCGTACGGGGAACACTGACCAGTCCAGCCTAAATCAGCTAATGCCGCCGGTTTAGCCCCGTGCGTACGGGGAACACATTAATGGATTGAGCAGCCTCACTATAAAATTCGGTTTAGCCCCGTGCGTACGGGGAACACACTATTTTCTCAGCGGCTAATTTTAGGTGTTTCGGTTTAGCCCCGTGCGTACGGGGAACACGGCAAAAATCAACCCTGATTTTTGATGCTCGGGCGGTTTAGCCCCGTGCGTACGGGGAACACTTCACAATCCGTTGGCGGTGGTGGGTCTGTGTCGGTTTAGCCCCGTGCGTACGGGGAACACCTACCGAGCAGGTTCAGCCAGTACCTCAAAATCGGTTTAGCCCCGTGCGTACGGGGAACACTCTCTAGTGCTTTGTTTTCATCCTTGGTAAGTCGGTTTAGCCCCGTGCGTACGGGGAACACTGAAGATGTTCTAATGCACTTTGCAGATGCGACGGTTTAGCCCCGTGCGTACGGGGAACACATTTACTCGACATTCAAAATCATCCTGTAAACCGGTTTAGCCCCGTGCGTACGGGGAACACGGTACGTTCCTTGTGTGGGTCTTCGTTGAAGGCGGTTTAGCCCCGTGCGTACGGGGAACACATTGTTGTGGTCGTCATGAGATAAGCGGAACTCGGTTTAGCCCCGTGCGTACGGGGAACACTCTAAAATTATATACTTGTTTTTAATAAAGAAAAATCACCTAGTAAAAGTTACCGAAAATTTTAGGTACAAAAGTACCTCTCATTATGAGGTAAAAATCTTAATCTCCAACTTGTTAAAGAGCATTAAATCGAATTAAAAAGTGGGCGTTCGCTAATCTGCCCCTTGGCTATCATCTACTCTGGGCGTGTACTTCACCAGTCTCAGGCCCTGAAAATCGACTGGCATTCTGGCGTTTTCGCCGTAAGTGATAAAATCAAAACCCGACTCGGTATTAGTTGCCCAAGCCATAACCGCATTGCCGTCTTCCGCCAGCTCACTGACCTGAAACCAGATCATTTCGCGAATGCGTTTACTTACATCCCCCACGTACACACCCGCACGAATTTCCAGTAGCCACACCGCCAGACGACCTCTTAACCTAGGTGGCACTGCCTCAGTAACAACCATGCACATACTCATAGTGGTCCTCCGCTGCGATGACCTTCGTCACCAATGGATTCAGGTTCAGGGATAGCGGGCGGTTGTGCGTCAGCATAGGGCTCGGGCGGTGTTACCTCTCCGGCGGCTAATACTTCTTCAATCAGCGGGATAAGGCGTGGTAATACCTTGTCTTTACGGAACGCTTCGCGACAGGCGATGCGTACTTCACGATCGGGGAATTGTGGTCGCCGTTTGGCAATTTTAAACGCCACAGGCACCACGGTATCGAACTTTATAATGTCTGCAATATCATACACAAACGACAATGGCTTTCCTGTATGCAAAAAGCCAATGGCAGGCGCATAGCCAGCAGCCAGCACTGCGGCTTCGGTGACGCCATACAAGCAAGACGTGGCGGCGCTGATACATTGATTGATCACATCGCCCTTCGCCCAATCTTTAGGGTCATAACGTCGTCCCTGCCAGCTTACCTGATACTGTTTAGCAAGCAGTTCATAGGTTTTGCGTACACGCGTGCCTTCAATGCCCCGAAGCTGATCAACCGAGCGCCGCTCCGGTGCCGGTTCGCCAAAGCGTAGCTCAAACATTTTGCGCACGACTTTGAGCCGCAGGTTTTCATCCAGCGCCAGCTTGGCCTGATAGAGCAACTTATCGGAGCGTGCACCACCGGGCTGCCCAGCAGAGTATAGCCTGACGCCCGCTTCGCCCACCCAGATAAGCAACGTGCCCGTGGTTGCAGCCAACTTGACCGCCGCATGACTCACCCGGGTGCCCGGTTCCAGCATAATGCACACCACAGAGCCCACTGGAATCAGCATCCGTTCACCGTTTACTTCATCAATCACAACAAATGCGCCGTCGCGCACGTCAATACGCCCCATACCGATAAAAATCATTGAGTTACGATCTTTAATTGGAATAGGTTTTAAAGGAAGAAATGCCATTCCCTGCACTCCCAAATTAAGTAAAAAATTAGGAAAAAGGCGAGTCTCCCCGCCTTACAGATTAGATTACAACGGCTTGATCAACATCAGCCCGCAACCAAAAGCTTTGGATCGACCGATGCCGTTGAATAATGCCTGCTCCAGTTTTTGCACATCGGTGATTTTTGCCACGCCAAAATAATCCAGTGTACTGAGCTGAATTGGCCTAGCCCCGTCTTTTTTAACCACTTTGTGCTGCTTGTAATTGCTAAACTCAATACACTGAGTCAGCAACTCCAGGCCACCCTTTTGCAGCTTTCTGTCTAGCCAGGCTTTTGCCGCTATATCGACTGCTTCATTCACATTACTATTTGCTTTTTGAGCCTGTTTTTTGGCATGCATCAAAACATCGTGACGGCGAGTTTTCTCTCCTTTTGGCGTAATATCTACCGTTGGGTTAGCTCGCAACGAGAACTGAACCAGCCCTGCTTCTTTGAACTGTTCCTGCTGTGTTTGAGTGACTATTTTCCAGCTTTTAATCGCTTCTTTTAACTGACGCTTTGAGCGAATAAATACTGTTGGTACTGGCAGGGCCATATCCACACGAAACATAAAGTCAGCCTGAGTCAGCTCGCTTTCAACAAAACAACGCCATACCCACTGATGCTGCTTGTATAGATCATCGGGATGTAAAAACCCTAAATCTTCTCCATCCTGATCAGGATCAAAATACAATCGGCTTTCATGCCAGAGATTGTCAGACATATAGCACTTCCTCCGTATCCACCAACCCCCAACTGCTTTTAACGCTTCTAAATGTAAAGGCCCTGTGGTTTATCTCAAAGCTCAGTGGCACGTCATGTCGTTGCTCCGTGCCTTCTTGTGCCTCGCTGTCTATGATGTATTTCACCGGTGTTCCGTCTGCCTTTTCATGCTCGGCTTGCATTCTTGGCGCTTGTTGTAGTGCCCGCTCTAAACTCAGCTCAACACGGGCGTTATGCGGATCAACTAAGGGAACGCCCGGCAAATAGGACTTACGCCCTAAAAATTGTGGCCAGACCGGGTTTAACAGAGCATGATGCAGTTTTTTAAGCAAAACCGCGTCGCCTTCAAAGCCTACCCAAAAGGCGGCATCTGCCAGATAAGCACGATGTGACAACTGCGTATCCGGCTTGCCACCGTCAGCCTTTGCCACATTCAGCGCCGTTTGGTAATCAAATGCCAGATCGCCTGGTTTATCTATGCGCACGCCCATTCGCAATGCAGTAAGATCATTCAGAGGCTCATTTCGCTCACGCCCTAGTGATGCACACAGCAAACCGATCACACCACTTTTTGTCGGATCAAGCTGAGTGTTGCGCAGTTCAAAGGCACTTTTTAGCCCCCATGACTGCATTGGTCCGGCTAATCGGATCAACAAAGTACTCATTGACACTCCAAAGCACCTTGCAGTGCATCAAGCATCTGAGCTTCCAGTTGTGCAATGGTGCCACTGTCTTTGTCCTGATACTCTTCCAGATTATCGATATAAGTGCTGCGGCCCTCAAAAATAAAGCCCGATTCACCATACATACCTGCAAGCTTCTTAGCGAACATTTCCAGTTTTTGTGCTGACTGTTGCTCAAGCTCCGCTTCATCAGGCTTGTCTATCATTACTGCCTGAGTAAATGCGTTGCTCAGAGACCAGGGCGCGCCATCTTTGCGCACATTCACTTTGATATAGCTTGGCGGATTCTGCGCCGCAAAACTGTTTTGTTTACCCGAAGGCACCGCCTGAACTAACGCCCGGAAAAATCCTTTTACCGCGCCAGTCACCTGTTCCTTATCCTGTCCAAGATTGGCAGCCAGTTTATCAATATTGATCTGGGCATAGCGGTAATAACAGGCACTGTTAAAGTAAACGCCACCCATCATGCCAGAGCCTTGCTCACCCGCCTGCAACTCGTCGTCCACAGCAGTGAAAAAGTCCATGGCTGGCGTAACAATATTAGTTGAAATTGCATGAGCCACCTGGCACGCCGCATCAACATTGATATTGTTGTTGTCCGCGACCATACGGCCGAATAGTGCGATATCTGCGGCGAAAGCCTGTTGATGCTTACCAAATACTTCACCCACTAGTTTTGCGAGCTTTTTATCTAGCTTATTTTTATCCTCCTGATTTAGCTCATCAAAATTTTCAAGTGCAATATTCTTTAGCGCTTCGACTTCATTCAACCCTAGGTAAAGCAAGTATTCAGTTTTGAACTTATGTTTTTCTTCTTTTTGCACCAACTTCAGCTCAGCAAGTCCAAGTAAATTTTCACAGACTATATTACTTGCATCTTCAGGTTTGCCATTGGCAACCAAGAAATCTCTAATCTTAAAAGCTAGCTTACGAGTGCGTACAGCGCGGTCGCCCTGATGCTCTACAACAGCATCGTTAAATGCCCCATGCGTACGAATTGCGCGCTTCTGACACTGGCTTGAGATCCGCGCCCGTTGTGAACCACCAAACACACAAGATTTAGGCGTATTGGTATCGTCGCGGTTTAAGTTGCTTGGGGCAAAGTTCTGTAATACATGAAATTCGATAAAAGACATAAGGTAACTCCTTTTTAATTTGTCGCGTCTGCTGAGTCTGTAGACTCGTCGGATTGAGTTGGTTTGGCCCAGTAATCTCTGGCCCATTTAAGTTGAATGCGTTTGTCATCGCTATCCCAGTGATAGAGATCTTCCAT
Source organism: Pseudoalteromonas sp. OF7H-1 (assembly GCF_022347825.1). NCBI lineage: Bacteria > Pseudomonadati > Pseudomonadota > Gammaproteobacteria > Alteromonadales > Pseudoalteromonadaceae > Pseudoalteromonas > Pseudoalteromonas sp. OF7H-1. Next base: position 210,177 of record NZ_JAKRFX010000008.1, read on the forward strand.
CAGGGTTCGGTAATCAATGGCAATATCTTTGCTTTTTAGAATTTGTACCATCTGGCGCAGCGTTTGCTTTAACTGCTCACCTTTTGCCTCCAGCAGGCACTCAAAGCGAAAGCTCATGCCGCGGCGCTGATCTTTATCCGCTTGATACCAAATGTGACCAAAACTGCTGTGTTGTGCTTCTTGATACACTTTGGCGTGACTTGCAAATAAACCAGCAATAAAAGCCTGCACTTTGGAGCGTTCATCCTCACTGGAAAGTAATGGCCCTAAGTAAGATATCGCTGTCAGTTGAGAGCCTTTTTGCAGATCCAGAGACTTCCTAAGTGCAGCCAGAATATCTCTTTTAGGGAAATCCGGATTGCCCCACTGATATAACTGCCTGATGATTTCTTGAGTATCCTGACTCCAGTAAACATGACGCTGCCATGTTCTCCCGTGTAATGACTCTTCCAATTGTTGTTTGGCGATACTCAGGCCCTTTTGTGCTCTGACTCCACCATAACACCAGCTATGCGTTGCACCTTCAAATGCAGCAAATGCTGTTTCCTTGCACACTGTACGCCAACTAGATTTAGCCTCTTCACTGTTATTACTTAATGCCCAAATAAATTGTTCAAACGACTCATTGAGTTTAGGCCAGTAAAAACGCGCAGGGTTGATCGACTCAACTTTTGTTGAAATATCTTGTGCCCTAGCACCATCTGGTAACAGATGAGAAGCAAAGGTTCTTACTGCCCCCATAAGCTGGCTATTAATGGCCTCTGCGGTTTCCAGACCTTTAACCAGATGTGCACTGTACTTGTTCTTTTGTACTTGGTCTTTTTCGATCAAATTAATCGCAAGTGGCAAGCGCTCGTCAAACCAACATAAGGGGTTGGCTTTGTTATTATCTAAACCAATTAACTGACAATTAAGATGAAGCTTATCAATTAATTCATTATCTTCCGCAGCAAGCAATTGGATACCAGCGGGCCTTAAATCTGTGGGCTCTATACCCACTTTAGTCGACCTGGCATATTGCAATAAGTTAGCCGTATCTCGCCAATAGGCTCGTTCAAAACTCAACCTAATCGGCAATTTCTTTTGCTCTTTATTGAGACGGTAAGCGAAGTAAGGCTCCTGCTCCATTTCTTTTGGATTAGGTAATCCCTGTGCTATGAACATGCGGGCAACGCTGCCATCTTTTTGGGGCAGTAAACGCACATGACGAGCACGCCAAGTAAGATAATCACTCAGCCCTCGCATTTCACGAGCCTGAGGCTGCTCAGGCTCATTTTGCTCCCATACAGGCAGGTCCGTTTTACGATCGAGCCACTCTTCATTTTTTGGCATATGTAAATTGAGCATCAAAGTTTGGAACAGGTTTTCGCCCTCCACCATTACAACTGCACCGCCAACTAATGGGGCATTGGTCAGGTTTGGGTGCTTACCAAACTGCACCGAACTACCACTCACCCCACCGCCCAAGCTAAAATACTGACAAACAAGTAACTGAAGTGCGGCTTCATTTGCCGGTAGTGAGAACTCATGATTATCAGCAATATGATTGAATAGGGTTTTATTGTTACCGCTCGCCAGATCAGGCGAGAGCTTTTTGACCGATGTTGTTACGCCCTTTTCTTTCGTGAAATTTGCTGTTTGAAAGAAGGGGTTTGATTCTGAAAAAAGGTCAAACCGTTCTGCGCACTCAGCCGAGTCAAGATAGCTGGAGACTTGCTCATCGAACTCTCCAGCTGCAAAAACCTCATCCCACTCGTCCGGTTCCAGATAGCCGTAACTGCGGTACAAAATGGCCAGTAACAAGCGTTGTACCGATGCCACTACAAGCGGCTTTTCGTGTACTATCCGCTTTAGCTTTGGGGCTGCCTCAAGCAAAGATAGTATTGAGTATTCATTGGTTACCCCCTGTAAATCCAGGGCTGGTATCCAGCTTTCAGTTAATAAATCGTATTTCATATTCCCTCACACTCTGTAAGTAAACCAATTATTGCTTACCAATTTCATTAATTTTGGACAAAGCTCCGCAGTGTTACTGCCACTTTTAACAAAACCGGAAACTCCACTTTTAAACTTTTTTTCTATCCACCATAAGCCCCAATCGAGGATCTAACCTAAGTGCTCCCAACCCACTATTGGAGTAAGTTAAGTCTTGACCCAAAACAACAGGAATACAGTTAAACAGTGTTGGCGAACGTCGCCAGGTTTCTTTAGCGACAAAACTAAACGGCCAGCACTCTTCTTGCTCCTTAAAGTGCGTCACCCACTTGGCGTGACTGAGTGATATTTGTGCCTGTTTTAAGCGAGCAATATCTGCTTTTTTAAGCCTTTCTCCAGCTCGCCAATCAATCGCTTCTGATTCTGCATATTCCTTTACCCTCTGTTTAAGCGCTTGCACATTTTGTGTATAGGACGGAAACTCTGTTACCGGAACAAGCACTCCTTCTCCGTTATCAACAAGAAAAATCAATTGAACGCTGACACTGGTTAAACGCGTGCTGAGGACAATGTCATCGTTTTCAATTTCACTATTCGTGTACTTTAATAGAGCCCTGACGCTCGACTTATCCGCATCAAACATCATTTCTTTAGCCAAAGTATATTGCGTCCGCTTATCCAGCCTGAATTCAAATGCCTTGTCGTATTCCTGCTCAAGCCAGGTTATTTGTTGATCAACATCGGCATACACTTTATTGATCCATGTATCCATATCGCTATTAATATGAATGGCAAAGCCACCCCCACTTACTTCCTCATTCCTCTCCCAAAGCAAGCGAGTTGTTACAGCCAGTAGATGTGAGGGGTAGATAAATATTTCACCGTGACCAAACCACTCTCCATAGTCCTCGGGAATTTTATCCATTGAAGGCAGATAGACATTTAGTGTGGGTGTTTTAATAAACTTGGAGCGAACAGCGTTATTGACTTGATGACGCCAAACACGGCCAACTCTTTGCAAAAGCAGATCAATTGGTGCAATTTGGGTAAACATCTCGCATGCATCATAATCCAGACTTTGTTCCAGGACCTGACTCCCTATTAGGATCAAACATTTATCCTTCACTGGTCGGTTAGGGTTGATGCTACGATGATCCGCAGGATGTTTGCCAACCTGATATTCAATCATCTCCTCAATGGACAAACGTGTGGCCAATGGATACTTTGCATGGAAAGTTAAATACTCAACTCGACCATCACTTTCGCTGCAATGTCCTGCAATGAGCCTGGACATTTCCTGAACTTTATCAACAGTATTCAAAATACAAACAAACACGCCACAACCTGCGTTATTGGCCGTCGTTAAAACATCATCTGCCATATTATTGATACACAACTTTGGAGACGTTGAGTGCAGCTTTATCTTGTAGGTTCCGGGTGGGCTGGTTAAGTCTTCTTTTTGACTATCACTCTCAGTTTCTATAATTGTGTGAGACCTTGCCAGAGCACCTGAGCTGTATGTGGTGATCCTTGGATAGGGTTTATCTTCTACTTCAATCTCTGTTTCAGATGCTTGCCCATACGCCTGAACCAGCTCAACCAACATAGTTCGGGGCAAGGTTGCAGAAAGAATGATGACTCTGACATTAAGCTTGGCCATCCAATGCAGCGTATTTTTCAGCAAATCTAGCTGAAAACTCTGTAATGAATGCACCTCGTCCAGTACCAGAACTTTATTTGAGAGCCCAAATAATCTGACAAAGTTATGCTTATAGCGCATTGCAGCCATTAGCAACTGGTCAATAGTCCCCACACAGACACCGGCCAGTAAGCCATGTTTTTTTGGCGTGAACCATTGATTTGCTACCACTGAGGGAGTGGTGTTTTGCTGATGCTGATAGTCGATACTTTTTAATTTTAATGCTTCATATTGCGGCTCAAAATCTGCGTTGCTGTGTTTTAGGTGGGTTTCTATATTCTGATACCCAAGCACATCTTTTTTAAGTAACCTTAAAGTCCGTTTGAATAACTGATTTGCTGTCGCTTGTGATGGCATGGCCACATACAAACCCGAGTGGCCCAGGTGGCGAATGAAATGATCGGCTAAAACCTGCGCCGCTTCTGTTTTACCACTTCCCATACCGCTTTCAATAATCGAGAGCCAGGGCAGCTCGTTGAGCTTGATAAGCTCTAATACCTTTAATTGCAAAGCATTAGGCTTAAAACCAAAAACATCTACGAAATCTGCCTTGTTATTTGAAGCTGTGACATGCTTGATATTTAATAAGCTCACAAGCGCATTGGCAGTATCCATTCTTTGCACAGCATTGTAGTCACTGGCTGTACAATACCTAAACTTTGATTCATCTGAACCAATCCAATCAGCAACCGAACACAGCCCAGCCATATAAGAGTACCAGGCTGGCGTTAAGGTTTGTGCTGCAAGCTGGTTAAATAGATAAAGGTCAATGGAAAAGTAATCGGCTAACCATTCTATCGTATTGCTCTGCACCTCGCTCCATTGCTCATCGCCGCACAAACCACATTGCTTTTTATTCGCTACAAATACACCATGATGACTGGCTACTGCAGAAAATATTACTCTCGCAACACTTTTATCTACTCCATACTGTCCACACAAGTAGTCATGCAAAATAACAAACCCTGAATTGCCATGTTTGGTCTCAGCGTCTCCACACACTTTGAATGTGTTAATGTCGAATAAATCCTTTACCCGGCCCTGCAACTTATACTGAAAACCCGGTGTGATCTTACCAATATCATGCAGGGCAATAAGCAACACTACCATAGCAATCGCGGTATCTTCATCAACGCCTTCAATAGCTAAAAGCGGCTTGAGTAAAATAGCCCGCTCCTGAGCTGCCAGCTTGAGAATAATCGCCCGGGCCACAAAGGCGACATCCAGCATATGGCACACTGCGGGTAGAGTCTTATGCTCGTCGGCCTTACCCCAAAACTGAAAAATGTCGCTGTTAAAATCACTCACACTGTTACTTCCTTGCTTTCAATACACTCAGCTTACGACGCGAATAAAATGCCAACAATCCTGCGATTGCAACCAGTAAAAAAATTACCCGGTCGGGTGCGTTTACTCAAATGTTCCATAGCAAACCCCTAGCCCTCAGCTCCCGATAGCAAGCCGGTTCCATCACAATTTGCTGTGCTTCCGGGTGTGGATGCTGAACATCTAACCTCAAAATGCTGTTCAGGTAGTTGATCAGTGCAGCGTTGGTTTTAATTTGCTTTTGGTAATTGTGCATATCAAAGTCGTGAGCGATAACTTGCTGGGCGTACTCGCTGAGTCTTGGGTCGGGGATTATGGTTAAAGTGACTTCCTGCTGCCAGGCTTCGTCGTCTTTTTTGTACTTTTGCGCTTTGCTGATAAATTCTGGGGAGGCAGAGACGATACGCGATAATGAAAAGTCTCTAAAGCCTTTGGCTTTTTCACTGTAGGCTCTCAAATGATAGCGCAGTCCAGAGTTAATCAGCGTGTGAGGGCGGATCACGCGCTCGGTTTCACCGCCTTCTTTTATAGACTGATAGCGAATATCCAGCACGCTTTGTCGCCGACAGGCATTCAGTATGGGCCGCAAAATGGTTGGATTGAGCTTTCTGTGTGGTAGTGCCAGCGCTGTGATGGTGGAGGAACTCAAGTTGTGGACGTACTGTTCCCCAGTGAGACTAGTATACTCAGTAAAATCCTGAGAGATATAGTTAGGTGTAAAGGGGCTTGCCAGCACATAGGCTTTCTCAGACTCATTGTAGCTTGCGGCAATCTGATAACGCTCAATAAAGTCGGTGACATAACGCCGTGCGCTGGGCCTTAAAAGCTTAAATTTGCTCTGGAAAGTACCAGTCTGGATTTCTCCCTGCCAAAACAATACCGCTTCAATATATCTAAAATACAGCTCTTCCTTAGCCTGCATAAAACACTCTGGTAAAATTTTCGTAAAATAAATGTATCAGAACAAACAAAGTAAGTCATTGACCTGAGACAAACTGACAGAGAGATCACGCTAGCATTTTTTTGATGGTAGATTAATAATCAACTATGGCGGCAGTGTTTCCAATGGGTAACGGTTATATGCAGTTTATATATGATGTGAGTTCGAGTCTCACCCTGCCACCACTTCCAGCCAAGCTGTCCACCGCCTCTTTCCTACTAAAATGTCCTATTGGTTAGCCCCGTGTGTACGAGGGCGAAATAGGACCGACAAAAATATCTGGAATATTTTTGAACAGCTCAGCTGACCCGAAGGGCGAAAGGCAGGAAGTCTGGAGTCATCACCGTTTCGCAGCCTGCTAAGGTGAGCGCATGGATGCGTGAGGGATGCTGCTTCACGGACGAATACAGCACATGATTCAGACCTGAATAACTCAGGTTTAGCCCCGTGCGTACGGGGAACACTAGGTTCTACGCGCGCCATTCTCATCGAGTGCCGGTTTAGCCCCGTGCGTACGGGGAACACAAATCGCTAAGTAATAAATCAGGCGTTTCGCTCGGTTTAGCCCCGTGCGTACGGGGAACACGAATATATTTAGTGCGAAATCGATCATTGATACGGTTTAGCCCCGTGCGTACGGGGAACACGCGCTAAAAAACCCCGTTAGCAGTTTAAAGGCCGGTTTAGCCCCGTCCGTACGGGGAACACGTTCAATTGGTGTGTATCAAAAACGCCTAGACCGGTTTAGCCCCGTCCATACGGGGAACACTCAGTCACAGGCAAGTTTATTAGTTTCGTTGGCGGTTTAGCCCCGCGTCTGCGGGGAACACTTACTCCTTAAGTTTAAAGAAAGGAGATTATCCGGTTTAGCCCCGCGTCTGCGGGGAACACCTCGTTAATGGTCACCACTGTCCTATTTGGTACGGTTTAGCCCCGCGTCTGCGGGGAACACTTCCTTTTTTAACATTGAGTGTGTGTTTTATGCGGTTTAGCCCCGCGTCTGCGGGGAACACTGGAATCGTTCGGCGTTGGCCGTTGGGGTGACCGGTTTAGCCCCGCGTCTGCGGGGAACACTGCCGCTATCTTAGCCGGGGTGGGTATATTAACGGTTTAGCCCCGCGTCTGCGGGGAACACTGACGGGTCGCATGGCGGCGTTGGGTCACACTCGGTTTAGCCCCGCGTCTGCGGGGAACACTTTATGAGAAATTGGCTCGTGTGATTGTTTCGCGGTTTAGCCCCGCGTCTGCGGGGAACACAAAAACTCCGCTAAGTCTCGTACGCTAAAATTCGGTTTAGCCCCGCGTCTGCGGGGAACACACTAACAAATAAACAAAGCGGCATAGATTCAACGGTTTAGCCCCGCGTCTGCGGGGAACACTCAGATGACAAACCAACGGTTTGAACGTTCTGCGGTTTAGCCCCGCGTCTGCGGGGAACACGCACAAGCACCATTGAGCAGTTTTTTTGATTTCCGGTTTAGCCCCGCGTCTGCGGGGAACACAATTCAGGTGATGCGGGAAAGACAGAAGAAAACGGTTTAGCCCCGCGTCTGCGGGGAACACCAAATTCATAACGCACAACAACTGAAGTTTCACGGTTTAGCCCCGCGTCTGCGGGGAACACATCGGCGTTGGTTGAATGAATACCGAGCGCCTCGGTTTAGCCCCGCGTCTGCGGGGAACACTTGAAAAATGATGTGAATGTTTCGATTATCTCCGGTTTAGCCCCGCGTCTGCGGGGAACACGCATATAGGATATCAATTAGACGCGTTAGAGCCGGTTTAGCCCCGCGTCTGCGGGGAACACTTTGTTTACTGCACGTTTAGCCAAAGTTATGCCGGTTTAGCCCCGCGTCTGCGGGGAACACGAGGTATCAAAACTCTAAAAAGGATAAGTCTGCGGTTTAGCCCCGCGTCTGCGGGGAACACTCTAAATATATAGTATTGTTTTTATTAACAAAAATCACACTTACAATGTTCACCAAAAATATTGGGTACAAATTCTACGTATGTTTACTCGGCTCAATTGTTAAAGATCGGGGTTTCTCTTCAAATAATGTATAGCCAACAGGCCAATAAACTTCACTATACTTGCTCAGCAAAATCGATGAGCTCTTGCCCTGATAGGCGATAAATAATCCATTCGTTTTGTGCTTTAGCACCAATACTTTCATAAAAATCGATTGATGGTTTATTCCAGTCAAGCACCACCCACTCAAAGCGACCGCAGTCATTTTGTAGTGCAAGTCTTGCGAGGTACTTCATGATCCCTTTACCTGCGCCAACACCGCGTTTGTCTTGTGACACATATAAGTCTTCAAGATAAAGTCCGTGCTTGCCAAGCCAAGTAGAATAATTAAAGAAATACACTGCGAACCCGATTGCTTCACCATCTAGTTCACAAATAACGCTGTGTGCTCTGGCTTCTTTACCAAACAATTTCTGTTCTATTTCTTCCACGGTATTGAGCACGGCATCTGGCTCTTTCTCATAAATTGCAAGTTCGTTAATAAAATGCAGTATTGTCGCGGCATCAGCTACTTCTGCTGGGCGAATTGAAAGGCTCATAATAGCTCCTGTATGTAGATTTTGGCTAGCTTAGCAAATTGTAAAGGGGGATGACAGCACCTTTCAGACAGCAGCAAAGTGAACAAACTCCCCAGCTCGTTCGTATAAGAAGCTAACTGTTTTTATATAGGAAGAGGTTAGTATGCAAAGGACCATCTTTGCCTTTTTGATGTTGCTATTCAGCACTCAGGGTTTCGCAAGCGCCAGTGATCTTGTATATCAATTTATAGAAAACCCTCAACAGGTCGGTAAAACAAGTCGAATGACCTATTTGTTTTGGGATGTTTATGATGCCAGCCTTTATGCCCCCAAAGGAGCGTACTCTCAAGACCAACCTTTTGTATTGGCACTACATTATTTACGCGCGCTTGATGGCAAAGAGATAGCAAAACGATCACTGAAAGAGATGGAAAAACAAGGGTTTAATAATTCGAGTCAAGGTGAGCGATGGCTGGCAGAAATGGAAAAGATTTTCCCCAATGTCTCTAAAGGGACCGTGCTTTTTGGCGTGAGAACACCCGAAGGAGCTACACAGTTTTACCAAGATAAAAAGCTTATTGGCGAAGTGAAAGATTCGGAATTTACTATCCGTTTTTTCAATATTTGGCTCGGTGAAAAAACATCCGAACCAACCATGCGAGCCGAGCTTCTAGGTCTAAAGCGGAAGTAGCATATGGCTTTTTTCCATTAATTTCATCTTCGCTATTTGGCTCATATATAAAAAGCAATAGCACTCAAAGAGGCCTCTAGCCTAAGGAGAAAACAATGCGCATCACTCTTGCAGTACTCACTCTATTTTTATTATCTGCTTGTAGTTCGGGCATTGACGGTAAAAAATACTCGACACTTAAACCGCAATTTGACCCTTATGAGTTTTTTGTTGGTGACATAAAAGCATGGGGGATAGTCCAAGACAGAGATGGTAACTTAGTGCAACAGTTTACCGTCGATATCAAAGGTTCAATCAATAACCAGTCAGAGCTTGTTTTAGATGAGTCCTTCAACTATCTGCTCGGTGATGGCGTCAAAACACGAGTTTGGACTATTACAAAGGCATCAGGCAACCAGTATTCAGGCCGCGCCGACGATATTCTCAACTCAGCATCGGGTGAAACCTACGGCAATGCGATGAATTGGCAGTATAGAATGGACTTACCCGTTGACGACACCAGCTACGAAGTACACTTTGATGATTGGATGTGGTCGTTTGACCAAACCACTCTTATGAACCGCTCTTATATTGAAAAGTTCGGTATTGTAATGGCTGAAGTCACAATATTTATGCAAAGGCAATAATAATTACGCCAAATCAACTTCAATTTAACCTTCTTACTCGTGTATTTGTCTACAATTTGTAGACAAATACACGAGCTTCACTACAATCCACAGCAATTCTAGTAGCGTAATCATGTCCCACACTGATAAATGCTTAACAAAAAATGCCGTATCGAAAAGTCTTATTGCTGAGTAAGGCGCAAGAAACTGCGGCGAGATAGTAGCTAATAAGAACCAATAGGAATCCCCACAATGATAAAGAAGATACTAGCTGGAGCCATTGCTCTTGCGCTTGTCGGATGTGTTAATACCGAAAATGAACAATCTAATAATGCGGCATTGACGCAATCTGTGAAATATCCAATCACTAAAACAGGCACAGTGGTAGACAACTACTTTGGTACGCAAGTGGCGGATCCATATCGCTGGTTAGAAGACGATAAAAGCGCAGAAACCGCTGCGTGGGTAAAAGCACAAAACGAGACTACTCAAGCATATTTATCGCAGATTCCATATCGTAAAGACATCGAAAAACGCCTCACCGAACTACTTGATTACGAGCGTGTTTCTCAGCCTTTTAAACACGGCAACTATACTTATTTTTACAAAAATGATGGATTGCAAAACCAAAGTGTTTTGTACCGCCAAAAAGAAGGTGGTGAGGCTGAAGTATTTTTAGACCCAAATACCATGAGTGACGATGGCACAACATCGCTTGCAGGATTAAGTTTTAGTAAAGACGCCTCATTGGTGGCTTATCAAATTTCCGAAGGTGGGAGTGACTGGCGTAAAGTGATTGTGCTAAACGCCGAGACTAAAGAGCAGGTCGGTGAAACGCTGGTCGATGTGAAGTTTAGTGGTATCTCTTGGTTTGGTAATGAAGGCTTTTACTACTCAAGCTATGACAAGCCTAAGGGCAGTGAACTTTCTGCAAAAACTGACCAACATAAAGTGTATTATCACAAGATTGGTACACCTCAAGATCAAGATAAGGTCATTTTTGGTGCCACTGATGCGCAAAAACACCGTTATGTTTATGGTGGTGTAACCGACGATAAAAAATACTTAGTGATCTCTGCTGCGGTATCAACATCAGGTAACAAGTTATTTATTCGTGACTTAAGCAAACCAAATAGTGACTGGGTAACGATTTTAGATCATACCAACTCTGATACCAGCGTGATCCACAGTGAAGGCGACACATTGTTCTTAAGCACTAACTTAGATGCGCCGAACCGTCGTATCGTTAAAGTCAGTGCGAAACAGCCACAACCAGAAAACTGGCAAGATGTGATCCCAGAAACCGACAATGTACTATCGGTTTCAACAGGTTCAGGTTATCTATTTGCGACTTACATCAAAGATGCAATTTCATTGGTAAAACAATATGACTTCACAGGTAAGCTGATCCGTGACATTGCGCTTCCAGGTGTAGGCACTGTGAGTGGCTTTAGCGGTGAGGAAGAAGACAAAGTACTTTATTACTCATTCACTAACTACAACACCCCGAGATCTATCTTTGCTTTCGATGCAGAATCAGGGCGTAGCGAGTTATATAGTTCAGATAAAGTAGATTTTGATTCAGATGCTTACGTGTCTAAGCAAGTTTTTTACACCTCAAAAGATGGCACCCGCGTACCGATGATCATCACCCATAAAAAAGGGCTGAAATTGGATGGTAACAACCCGACTCTGTTGTACGGTTATGGTGGATTTAATGTCAGTCTTAAGCCTTATTTTAGCCCTACACGTGCAGCTTGGTTAGAGCTGGGTGGTGTTTACGCGGTAGCAAACTTACGTGGCGGCGGTGAGTATGGTAAAAAATGGCACAAAGCAGGTACTCAAATGCAGAAGCAAAACGTCTTTGATGATTTTATTGCTGCAGGCGAATACTTAGTATCTGAAAATTATACTTCAAGTGAAAAGCTTGCAATTAACGGCGGTTCGAACGGTGGTTTGTTAGTAGGTGCGACGATGTTACAACGTCCAGACCTATTCAAAGTGGCTGTACCTGCGGTAGGGGTACTTGATATGCTGCGTTACCACACGTTTACTGCTGGAGCTGGCTGGGCTTACGACTACGGTACGGCGGAAGACAACAAAGAGATGTTTGAATATCTGAAAGGTTATTCACCTGTACATAACGTAAAGGCTGGCGTAGATTATCCAGCAACCATGATCACAACAGGTGACCATGACGACCGCGTAGTACCTGCACACTCTTACAAGTTTGCAGCTGAGCTACAAAGCAAACACACAGGTGCTAATCCGACGCTTATTCGTATCGAAACCAATGCTGGGCACGGCGCAGGCACACCGATAAGCAAGACAATTGAACAGTATGCCGATATTTATGGCTTTACGCTTTACAATATGGGAATTAAGTCTCTCTAAAGTCAAGTTCGAAAAGCCACCTGAACAAGCAGGTGGCTTTATTCAATAAGGACGTATCTATGATCAGTTGCCAACAGTATGATTATATTGAACTGGCGTGTATAAAACGCCTTGCGGTTACTATTGAGATGAAAGATGGTGACGTTGTGCGTGGCAGGTGCAAAAACACGGCCATAGTCGGCAAACAAGAGTGTTTAGTTTTAGAGCGAGAAAATCAAACTGTCGCTGTGGTGCTTGCAGAGATTGCCTGTATCTCTGCCGATACCGACAATCCCTATTTTACTACGTTAAGATTTCAGTGATAACGCCATAAAGACACTTAACGGGTTGTCACGATACATACCAAAGCGTTCACATCGCTCAAACCCCAAGCTCTCATAAAGACTTATTGCATTAGCTTGCTTAGAGCCGGTTTCCAACCGAATAAGTGGGATCTGCGCTTCACCCGCATAGTGAAGCAAAATTTGCATAATACGTTTAGAAAGCCCTTTACCTCGATAGCTAGGTTTTACGTACAAGCGTTTAATTTCACCGTACAAGGTTTTATCAAACTGCTTTACAATCGCACCGCACGCTACAATGCCCTCTTCATTTTGTAAGCCAACGGCATACACGTTAGGTTGGTTAATTTCTTCTATTGATAAAGACTGTGCACTTGCGATTGGATATAAGCTGTTCATAAGCTTATCGATTTCAGAAAACACCGCGACTACTTGTGGGTCATCTGACTTTAACTGAATTAATTGCATACCTGCCTCTGAGAAGTAAGGCCAATTTGTCCCATGCTCATAAACCGAGCAATATTATTACTATCCTGGCCGACGTCAAACTATACCGAGTTAGAAATAATAAGCAAATTATAGAGGCAAGATGATAGGCTGAATGCCTACGGAAACTTTATGATGGTGTTAGTTCAATATAATAACTATCTGTTTTAAATAAATAAAAGTTAGTAAACCTGAACTGTTACAAAGTGTAAGGTGATGGTGTGAATTAGATACTTTTAGGTAAATACGAATTTTTCATTCTTATTCTGTCTGGCGGACTTCATGCTTTATCGCGCCGCTCTTATGTATTGCTACTTTGGTTTCTACCGACTGTTTGCTCTTACTTGGAAAGCTCAGTAAAGTCAGTAATAACAACACGCTTGTTAGCGCTACAATCAGCGGGATAGAGGTATGCGAACTTGTGTGTGATGCTCTATGGGGCATAAACAAACCTACGAAAATTAATTTGTCTTCCCTAAAAACCAATCCTTTTTAACCAATAACAAAAATAGCACTTAGTTAAATATGATTACTTTCTATCACATCTAAACTTTTAGTGCTATATAATTTTAAAAAAACACCAAAAAGTATCAATACAACCATTTACCAATGACATTACTGTTCATTCACTTTCCACCTATCCAACCGACGGACCCCAACCAAAGTTATTAGCTTGCAGCTTGAAGGCTAAACTGTTTGTTCACTAGGCTTTGGTAAAGTGAAGAATGTTGCATCAGATACTGATGGTTTCCCTGTGATTCAATCTCACCTTTGTTAATGACGATAATATTATCAGCATCCATAACCGTACTGAGCCGATGCGCAGCGATAATTGTAGTACGACCTTTTTTTGCATTTTTAAGGGCAATTTGAATAGCGGCTTCACTTTGTGAATCAAGGCTTGCCGTTGCTTCATCCAACAGCAGCAATGCAGGGTCTTTTAATAGTGCTCGCGCCAATGCAACTCGTTGCCTTTGTCCGCCAGATAGAGTAATGCCACGCTCACCAATTCGAGTATTCAACCCATCAGGTAGTGTCGCTATAAACTCTGCTAAATCGGCCGTGGCGATGGCATGCTGTAATTGTCCATCATCTATTGTTTCATCAGCACCGTAGACCAAGTTTTCGTATAAGGTGCCACACAGCAGCGGGCTCTCTTGCGCAACGTAACCGATTTGCGCTCTCAAATTGGCTCGGTCTAGCTCTTCAACATTAAGCCCTGCAATTTCAATGTAACCACGCCTCACTGGATAAAAGCCCTGCAACAAAGCAAAGAGTGTAGACTTACCAACTCCTGATGGCCCAACAATAGCGGTCGTTTTTCCACTTAAGAATTCACAGCTCAAGCTTTTAAATACTGGTTTATCATCAGTATAACTAAAAGATAAATTTCGAACATAAATTGACTTATCAGTCAGGTTAATCGTATGACCACTTTCATTTTCCGGTGCCGTTGCTAAGATCTCATTAATACGAACGGCCGCTCCTTTTGCTTTATTAAACGCAGCTACCACCATGCTTAACTGCCCCATCGGCAACACGATGTTCAGTAAAAACATAATAAACGCAACAAAAGCGCCCAGAGTCATTGCACTATTGGCAACCCTTGATGCGCCAAATCCTAGTACTAACACTATCGAAGCCATGATCACTAAATTCACCAATGCGCCCATGGTCGCTAAAAGCGTATGTTCTGACATTGCAGTTTTATAGAGTGACTTCAATTCATTGTTATTCTTTTTAGCTTCTATTTTTTCTGCACCTTGTGCTCTTAGTAAGCGGATATTAGCAAACAGCTCGGTTAACCTTCCTAGCATAGAGGCTTCAGTATCTTGTAATGACTTAGACAGATCCGTTAGCCTCACGGAAAACGGTAAGATAATCAGAAAACTAGCCGTCACTGCACCAAGCATTACAAGTGTCATTTGCCAGTCTAAAAACCATAGAATAATAAAAGAGCCAAATAATGAAACCACACCAGATATAAAAGACACAGACTGCTCGCTCACAAGGTTTTCAATAATTTCAGTGTCTTTTACGATACGATTCGCGGGCTCCCCAGCTCTAGTATTATCAAAGAAGGAAACAGGCAAACGAATGAGGTGCTGAAAAAGGTCTCCGCGTAATTTAAGCTTTTGCTCATTGCCAATTTTACCCATGATGTAAGTCATCAGCCCTGTTAGCACAGCGGAAAACACTAACACCATAATTAATATGACTACCTGTTCATTTGAAAAATGACCATTTTCTCCGAGTTCTTCCAGCAACTTTTTCGTTTGCAAAGGCACCAACAAACCTAAAGCACTAGAGATAAGCGTAAATAAAACCAGAGTGGATAGTAATAGGCGGCTTGGCCGCGTGCGCCTGACTAGCTGTATTAAAGATGATGTATTGTTCATAATTATGATGTTCCCGTTGAATAGACAACATAATAATTGACCACATTTTAAATTTAGTCAATTTAAAAATGACCTATTGGTCATTTTTAAATTGACTGTATACTGCAATGTGAACAGGAGGAGCTATGTCTGATAAGCGGAAATTAATACTGGCATGCGCGGAGCAGTTACTTTTAGCAGAGGGCGATAGTGCCTTTAGCATGCAAACCATCGCCAATAAAGTGGGCATTTCGAAAGGTGCTATCTACCTACACTTTAAGTCAAAAGACGAACTACTATTAGCCGTTTTTGAGCGTCAAACAGCGGATCTGCTAGATAAAATAAGAGCAATATTAGAAAGTGATAAATTGACACCAATTGCTAAGCTAAAACAACAAATCCGCTTCCAGCACGAAGATTTAAAGCAGTACCAAGCGATGTTTCAACTCTTATTACAGGAGGAGTCACTGAGCTTTTCAAATAACTTGATCATGTTCTATCAAGAGTTTCGCTTGACGTGGCTTACGCTACAAGAAGGCTTTTTACTTGAAAACTATGGCGAGCAAGTTCGTCCATGGAAAACCGATCTCGCGATGACGCTTGATGGTATTATTGCTAATTATCTTTCGCTGCCCGTGATCGAAGGTATTGATTTCGACACTGAAAAGCTGGTTAATTGGGTGGTGTCATGCATGGACTCAATTTGTACAGCGCTACCAAATCAAACACTGTTGCCGGTGTTAACCGAACAGGATTTTCCGTCCCAAAAAGAGATCGAAGCTAAAAAACGACAACTCCACGAACAAAAAGTCCAACAAGCTTTTTTACAGCTCCAAGAAAAATCCCAAAAGCTAAAGCTTGCACCACAAAAGCGTGAGATCGTAGACCATACAATCGCTCTGTTGGAGGCTCAACTACAAGGTGAAAACCCTGATACCGTATTAATCAGGGCGCTTCTCGCAGGACTTCGAGACTACAGAGGACTAAATACTGAGCGCCAGCTACTCGCGGAAAGACTCAATGTAGAGGCAGTGTAAACCACCGAGTATGTGGTACTCGTATGGTTAGAGGAAAGCAAAATATTGCTTTACACTGCTGACTATTTTTCTTTTAAGAATAAGACTCTCTTAATCAATACATCGACGACTTCATAGGTTGCGATGGCTTTCTACTTTAATTTATATTCCTCACCATCACGCATTAGACAAAACTCTATAACCTCAGTATCTACAACGAAGCGCCCTTGAATCTCTCTGTTACTTATTTTGGCGCTCAGGCAAGTGACCCTACTAAAAAGCTGTGTATAGGTTTTCTTCAGTTTTTCTTTCCCGGAATACGCTATTCCACCAGGAAAGTAGTGAATTTCTACATCATCGTGATACGTTGCGACGAATGCATCGATATCTCGCTTGTTATAGGCCGCTACCTGTTGCTCAACAATCGCGGTGATATTCTCCTCATTAGTCTGGTCTAGCTGTGCATAAGCTTGACCACTATACATAAGTGCGTTGAGTGAGCCTGCGATGACCACAGATAAATAACGTTTCAACTTGGATTCCTTTTATTATTTTTAGCCATACCACCCGTTTTGGGGTACAAAGACATATTACAGTTTATAGACTCGATATAGCAAATCGCTTAGTTTCAACGTGAAGTCGGTCATCGTTTATAGCCGATTATTTCTAGGCCATTCGCTCAGTTCATTATTACAGTGCGCATCGGTATGTCTGTGGGTCTCATGAATACAGTACTAAGACTCAAACTTCTACGATCTACAACCTTTACCCATCTTCCTAAACATCACTAGATTGACTATAAATCCAGCAAGTTAATCATGAACTGCTATATTGTTTTATGAGGATATTATGGGGGATACGATGCTAACTGCGCTTAAAGACAGTATGCCAATTTTGATTGTTACATCTGAATGGTATGTCAGTCATACAACCGCCGTTGCGGAAAAACTGTTCGCACCTGTCGATAACGTCATCAATAAGCATCTTGAAGACTTATTTATCTTTCCTTTATGCGTAGAAGAGCAGCAAAAGACGATTGCTGATGGTTCTTTGGTACAAGTGTCGTTGCGCACATCGCCAAATGTACAATTTTTACTGTCATTTTATGATGTTCGCAGCAACGAAATATTTGTACATATTGCCGAGCTCTCTACGTATTATTGTCAAAATCCTTTGGAAGACGAACAAACTCGAATTTTGCGCCACGCCGTCAACAGCGCAAACCTAGGAGTTTGGTGCTACGACCTCCTTAATAAAACAGCGTATTTCTCTCCTAAATTCAAATCACTGATAGGCCTCCCAGCCTCGGCAGAACTCGACTGGGACACCTTAAAAAGCATGATTTACCACGAAGATCAGCCACTATTTGCCGAGCTACTCGCTCACCATATTGAACAAGGTCTTATGCTGCATTTTGAGTTCCGGCTTGAGGTAAGGGGAACAATTCATTGGTTTGAGTTCAAGGGAGAACAAGTTAAGTATTGTATTCGCACACACAGTGTTTATGGGATTTTAGCTGACTGTACTCACGAAAAAGACATGCTAGTTGCATTACATGATGCAGAAGAAAGCAAAGAACTTGCCATGCAAGCGGGGAAAATAGGCACTTGGCGAGCAATACGAGTGGCGAATCAATGGATCTGGAATTGGGATCATCAAGCGAATGAAATTTTTAAGCTTTCGGAAGACGATATTGGCAATTTGCATCTTTGGGAAGCAAGCCTTCACCCCGACGATAAAGCACGTGTTACTCAAGCGCTAGAAGCGTCGCTAAACTCAGGTGAAACCTTTGAGCAGCGTTATCGCGGCTTGCTCAACGATAAAGACATTGTTGTAGTGTATGCCAAAGGTGTTGTGGGGCTTGATGAACAGGGTCAGCCAGCACGTATTGACGGTGTTGTTATCGATCAAACCGATGTATATATTGCCCAGAAAAAACTCCAGCACATCAATCAAGAATTAGAGCAACGCGTCGCAGAGCGCACCGCCGATCTTGAGGCTGCTATTATTAAAGCTGAGCAGGCCAATCGCACTAAATCAGACTTTTTGTCCATGATGAGCCATGAACTTAGAACCCCCATGAATGGCATTATCGGCTCCTTAGATCTCATGGCGCTATCAGAGCTTGATGAAGACAATCAAGAGCTTTTAGAAACCGCGTCTATTTCAGCCAATAATTTAGTCTCAATATTAAATGATATTTTAGACTTAGCCAAAGTTGAGCAAGGGAAAATGGAGCTTGAGAGCTATCCTTTCTCCCCTTCTAAAATGCTCAATAACATCATCAAAACCTTCGAAGCCCACGCGCGCGACAAATCAGTAAAATTAACGGTGCATGAGGACATAAAACTACCGCTAGAAGTGATTGGCGATGAAAATAGAGTACGGCAAATTATCTTTAACGTTGTCAGCAATGCCATCAAATTTAGCGTTGCAGATCGCGAAGGCGGCGCGAAAGTCACCATCAATGTGCACTGGGCATGTGAAGGCGTAGCCTTATCTCACTTGATATTTAAGATAGAAGACAATGGCATTGGCATTGCACCAGAAGTACAAAAGAAACTGTTTACCCCCTTTACACAAGCCGAACGCTCTATCACGAGAAAATACGGTGGTACGGGGTTAGGGCTTGCAATATGTGGCAAACTTATTGACTTAATGGGCGGCAAGGTCGTCTTAAAAAGCAAATCCGGTGAAGGCTCAACTTTTACCATTACCATTCCTATTTGGCGCCCAAGAACACAACAGCAACCCAATATTCTATTTAATACGCTCTATTGGTTAAGTGATATCCCTTGGCAAAGTTCGTTGGCGCTGACTCAGTTGTACAATGCCTGCACGCATTTTTGCAATGAGCTCAAAGTCATCGAGTCACCCAATGAAATCAAAGAGACAGACGATACCGCACTTATTCGTGTTGTCACAACGCAAGCCGGAGCCTCTGCAGAGCAAATACGATCACCTATTCCAGAGTTAGTATTTCTTGATGAAAAGGCATTTGCTAACTTGAACAGTACAGCGTTAACCACACAAAAACCAAAACCAATTGCACCGCAGACTCAATACGCCATCGGTCAATTACTGAGTAAACTTAAAGCAAGTCAGCAAAGTGACGAGACTGATTTAGGTGAATTAAACGATCTCAGTGAACTAGATGCGCTACTTTCACTAGACGATAAAGTATCTAGCCCTACCGATGATGAATCGGATACTAGTGGTAAGCAGCATATACTCCTTGCCGAGGATAACCCCTTTAACCAAAAACTCATCGTCAAACAGCTTTCTAGACTTGGCGTTTCCTGTGATATCGCCAATAACGGTAAAGAAGCCTTGGCGATGTATAAAAGCCAGCAATATCAGCTTTTGTTGACGGATTGCCATATGCCAGAGATAGATGGCTATGAATTAACTAAGTTAATTCGCGCATTTGAGTCCAGTGAAGAGCGCAGTGCGATTCCAATTGTTGCCGTCACAGGCGCCGCTATGAAAGGGGATAAAGAGCTTTGTTTAGATAGTGGCATGAATGACTATGTTAGCAAACCGGTGCGATTACAAGAGCTTAAAAACACCTTAGGTAAATGGTTAGATATGGACTTTACACAATGAGCAAAACCCTCAACCCTCAGGTGCTTATCGATTTAATCGGTGATGATTTTGCTACGGCGAAAAAGTTTTACACCGATTTTCTAGTGCAATCAAAATCTAGCTGCGCAAAAATTAAAACTGCATACCAAACTCGTGCTTTTCAAGCGTTAAAAGACGAAGCCCATTACCTCAAAACCTCCGCCAAAGCAGTGGGTGCAGAGGTACTAGCTGAACATCTACAGGCGTTAGAATATTCAGCACTTGATAACAACACCACTGAGTGCGCCGAAAAAATAAAAGCGATACACCATGAGATCGGCAGCGAGTTTGTTCGAGAATTAAAAGCCTATTTAACCTCTCAGTCGCAAAATTAAAGCGCAATCGGCTGCTCAGCAAGCACCGCTTTGAGTCCTGCGCGTTCGAACTTCACAACATCTTCTTGATGCTGGTAATGATAGACCCAAATATTTTTAATGATGTCTTCACGATAGCTCATCAACAACTCATTAAGGGAGCAGTGACTGGGATTGTTTGCAAGACCGCAATCATGAAAAATAACCTCGTTGTTACTGACGTGATGATGGAGCAGCTCAGGAATAGCTTTGGTATCACCACTGTAAAACAGGCTACCTGGGAGATGTAGCGAAAAAGCGCTATTGGGCTCATGATGACGAACGGCATAACTATGTATACGTTGCCCACGATGAAGAAAGCTCTCTGAGATTGGAAATAAACGAAAAACCTGCCATACGCCGCAAGTCCCTTCGCTCAGTCCGGTGTAAGCAAGCATATTACACAACCCAACGATTAGCTCTGCTGGAGCATATAACGTAATTTGGTGCTGACTCAATGCAGCCTGAAAGTAAAGCTGCTCCAATCCACTAACATGGTCATAATGAAGGTGGGTGATAAACACAGCATCGGGTAATGACGAAAAATGCTTTTTATAACGCGACACCGTATCAAAGCCACAATCTATCAATAACCAAGGTAGGCCTTTATGGGTCAATACACAGGCAGAGCACCCGAGAGTTGCAGCGCTGGCGGCACTTCCCACTCCCAAAAAAACAGCAGCGTCTGGTTTACAGTGACTGTCAACGAATGATTTCGGATTGACAGCGTGTAGTTCGGTTGTCTTGGTTATGTCTTTCATTGCACTGCCAGAAAAATCAACAAACAATAGCGCCAGACTACATTGTCGGATTTACAGCCATATGACAGTCATATCTGCAATCTTTTGGTTCAGCTCACTATTTGATTTCGCTATTTTGACCACCCTAAGGTTCGCTACCTGCTTAATCTATTGATTTTTTTATAACTTCATTCTGGTATAACTATTGCTGAATGATAACCTTATGTCATCACCACTATGGAAAATAACAACGATGAAAAAGCTCCTCACTAGTTTAGCTGCACTTAGCCTTTTATCTGGCTGTGTCGTACATATCTCTCCAAGCGCAGCCGCAACCAAAACACTCCATAAATCTTTGCAACTCAACGCTTCAGACATCAGCAAACTTGATGCAAATACCACCTCGGGTAATATCCAGATCATTGGATACGATAACCAACAAGAGATCCAAGTGGAAGCTTCAGTGTTAACCACAGAAGCAGAGAACTACCAACTTACACTGGAAAAATCCGGTGACACCGCCATGTTGGTGGCCGACTCAGATACAAGTTCTGGTGTACAATGGTATCGCAATAATAGCCCTAGAATTGACTTAACCATCACCATGCCAAGCCAACTTGCGCTAACACTTGATGACAGTTCGGGGGATATAGCCATCAAAAATATCAAAGGTTTTATCAAACTAGATGATGGCTCTGGCAATATCACCTTAGAAGATATTCAAGGTGCTGAAATTGATGACGGCAGTGGCAATATCCATATCACTAACGTCCAGCAACTTGTTATCGACGATGGTTCTGGCGACATAACTATAAAGGGATTAGTCGATACACTAGAGTTGGAGGATGGCTCGGGTAATATTGATGTGACTGGCGGCACGAATATCAAAATAGAAGATGAGTCTGGCGATCTAACCCTTCGCGGTTTTAGCGGCAACGCTGATATCATCGATGGCTCTGGCTCACTGATTGTTGAAGGCGGACGCAATATTAAAATCGATGATGAATCCGGTAATATTCGAGTTCGTCACGTCCAAGGCGATGTCATTATCGTTGATGGTTCGGGCAATACGGATATCGAAGCAGTTAAGGGCCACGTTCAAATAGAAGACGGTGCTGGAAATATTCGTGTGGTAAATGCCGGCTCTTTGACCATTACCGAATCAGGCTCAGGCTCGGTGAAAATAGATAGGATAGCAGGAACCGTAAAGCTAGATGACTAGGCCTGCTGAATGATTTTAGTGTGGAGCAATATACGATTGCTCCACTGTCGGTAAAGTTCAACATTAACTCGACACAGTGTAAAGTCAGCTCTTCTTCCTGACAGGAGGTGTCGACGCCCATCCATGGGCTACGACTACCTTTCTTTGATGCCCAAAGAATCGTTGCGCAAAAGAAAAGGCACTCCCAACATCACACTGACTCCTCAAGTAAATTGCCAATATGAACGTCACCGCGGTGTAAGGGCAACCCTTGGCCCTGTCACCGCTTTTCACGCATCCATGCGTTGAAATGACGCATTGGCAATTTATTTTCGGGTGTGATGAGGGAGACACAATGCGCTGATAGTTTTGTTTGGTGCTTGCAGGAAAATTAGCTGCTTTTGAGAGAAAAACTAGTGCACACGGCCAATACCACACCAGAAAATATAACTGTTCGGCGAGTGAATCACCTCCCACAAAACTATTTAGACTGTTAATTAGGAGTTCACACCGATCGTTTTTGTGGTGCTTGTAAGCTAATTAGCTACTTTACTGGATAAAACCAGAACTAACAGACAGCGCGATTCCCCCCTCCATCACACCCGAAAAACATAAGGCGATATGCAATGTGCCGACAGGATGTCGGCTAAGTCTTGTCTGGCACAGGGATGTGCCTTACAAGGCGGTTGCACTATATCGGCTTAGGGTTTGAGGATTGAGTGTGATGCTGGGGCGACGTTTTCTTGGTTCGTTCTTTTTCGTCGTTTAAAAAGAATGAACGAGGAGCGCATGGATGCGCTTTGATACGAGCCATGGAGGGTAAGGCTAATATGTCCTCCTGACAGGTGTCGACGCCCATCCATGGGCTACGACTATCTTTTCTTTGCTTGCCCAAAGAAAAGGTAGCAAAAGAAAAGGCACTCCCAACATCACACTGACTCCTCAAGTAAATTGCCAATATGAACGTCACCGCGGTGTAAGGGCCATCCTTGGCCCTGTCACCGCTTTTCACGCATCCATGCGTTGAAATGACGCATTGGCAATTTACTTTCGGGTGTGATGAGGGAGACACAATGCGCTGATAAGTTCTTTTGGTGCTTGTAAGCGACTTAGCTGCTTCAGGAGATAAAATCAGAATTAACAATCAGCGCTACTTTCCTCTCTCCAGCACACCCAATAAACATTCGAACACTGAATAAAAAAATGAGTTAAAAATGCTTGCCTTTTATGTAACAATAGCGCGCAAATAAAAACCAATCGCAGCACACTAGGAAGTCGTACTGTGTATTGGTGGAACGGCTTTAACCAACAACAGTGGACATAAAAAATGCAAACAAGGATTGTGGTGTATGGTACTAACCATCCTGTACATGTCGTCGATTTTGAACTCACGACCTGTATCAATAGCGGCTTTTTACTCAAAGCGAACCTAGAATCCCAATTTGACCTGGCTGATGAATTACTTGTCGGCAATATGCTCACGTTTGAAATTGAGTCACCAGATGCAATATCAACATATTTCACTGGGACTTTGTTTGATATCCAATCTGGTTTTGTGTCTGAGCACACCTGTGGTGCAGAGGTGATTTTAAAGCCTCGCCTTGAGTTACTTAAGCAAACAGAAAAAAGCCAAATCTTTGTACAAGCCAATGTCCAGTCTGTCCTCAATAAGTTGATACAAAAAGCCGGCTATTCACAAGACCGGATAAAATGGCGAGTCACTAAAGATTTACCCACGCTACCGCAGTGCGTACAAGCGCTTGAAAACGACTACACCTTTTTCACCCGACTCTTAGCAAAGTACGGCTTAATTTATTGGTTTGAATGCCATGATTTTATTGAATCGATAGTGATTGCCGAGGGGAATCTTGCAAGCCCCTATATTGAGCGAGGCTTGCTGTCGGTAACGGATAAAGATGGCCTAGTTCACGAACATGAAACCGGCTTTGTTGGGTTTACGCAGTGCCAAAGCCGCCATCGTTTTAGAATGGGTGGCTCACAAGTGCATGTGAATGCCCATCCACCAACCTCGGTCAGCTCGGCGCAGCGCAGCTATTTTGAGCCTGCTGCACACAATCCTGCTGAGCAATTTGAGCGCACCGGCAATCTCGAGCTTGCCTATCAACAAGGTAAAAATGAAGTCACGCTGGTAGGGAACGTAGCCGAAGCCAATGCCGGTTATTCGTTTTCGCTAAATGGTAAATTGGGCACAGCGAAAGGTGGCGATTATACCTGTATTCGCAGTAAACAGGTGTATAAGCAAGGCAGTGCCAATGACCCTAAGCAAGTTGCGTATCATAGCGAGTCGGTGTGTGTACCACGAGGTGAGCCAATACGTATCGCGCCCCCAGAGCATAGCCCAAAACCGATGGTGTTTACCGCCACGGTACGTTCGCTGTCGGGGTCAAAGACTAATCCTCATCTAGATACCCAAGGGCAATATGCCACACAAGTACATTTTGATAGTCAGGTGACTGAATCAGTAAAGCGCCTCACACAATATGCCTGTCGCGGTCAAAAGCAGCCGACAGGGTTACACTTTCCACTGCTGCCAGACAGTAATGTGCTCATCGGTTGTATGAACAACGACCCAGACCAAAGTTACTTGTTAGGCTTTGCCCTTAATGACACCCAACCATCTGTTGTTACTAGCGCCAATAACGCCCAAAACGTGCTCTGCTCTCGCGGCCAAAACCTATTGATGTTTGATGACACCCCAAATACCCCGCATATTGTGTTGCAAACCCTAGCGGGCAACCAGCACTTGGTGTTACATGGGGATAAAAAGCAGCCTTATATTCACTGGCTTGCGCAACTAGGCGCAATGAATATTTTTGCAGCCAAAGACATACAACTTGGCAGTGTTAAAAGCGCAATTCGACTACTTACCAATAAAACCTTTATTGCCAGCGCCAAACAGCAACTGGCACTGGAGAGTAAAAAGTCGGTGATTGCTGATGCAGCAACTAACCTAGACGTCACTGCCAATCAAATTGACGTCAGCGCCGAACAAAATATCACCCTTAAGGCGGGTCGCAGCCATCGCAGTGTTATCCAAAGTGATATCAACCTCAAGGCAGACAACAATCTCACCATCACCGCCCCAGCGGGAAGTCAAATCATTCAAAGCCAAGGCAACATCACAGTAAAAGGCAGTGGCTCTGGCAACCTCACTCTTGCCAATGGCGGCAGTGAAATCAGCATTGACTCAAGTGGTAACGTCAACATCTTTGCAGACAAGTTACTGACCTTAAAAGGCAAAGCCATGGCTGTGTTTGACGGCAGCATGGAGCAAGATATTGGCAGCAAACAAAGCGCCACTATGCCGAGTGTACCGCAAATAGCACAGTTAGCTGAAAATCAACGCTTGTCGTTAACCGCTGATGGCGTGGCATCACTTGCGGATAAAACCATTGACCTTTCGTATTTTTATAGCGATGGCACACCAGTAGAAGACATTGATTACGAAGTCGTGATGGATAACGGCAAAATATACACAGGCCAGCTTAGTGGCGGTACCGCAGAAATCATTGATGTGCCTGCTGGGAATTATACCGTGAGTTACATCGGCGAGGACGAAGAGAAGATTATCTCGTTACGCCAAGAGCTTCGCACGGCCCTTGACCAAATGGTTGCAGAAATCCGCAAGCAAGCTGACATTCAAGAGCGCCTGATTGATGACGAAAACCTTGGGATGCAAGGGCTTATTTATAGCGGTGCATTCTTATACGGGCTTTATCAGCAAGGAGAAAGCATTGTAACGGGAGTCGCAGATTTAGTCGAAGGCACAGCAGGAGCAATTTATGATGTTGGCGCAGCAACTTTCCGTATTTTGGGCCATCTTGCAACTGGCGATGTGGAAGCTATGCGGGCAGAGTTACAGCAAATTATGTCAACTGCCTCAGAGTCCATTAATGGCATTGTTGAAGCGTTTGAGACATTAGTTATTATTGCAGAAGATGAAGAAGCGCGTACTTTACTGGCAAACTTTCCAGTACGTTACTTTAATGCTCATTCTAGTGTTGAACGCACCAGAATGGCTGGCCGATTGTCGTTTGAAATACTGCTTGCCCTTGCCACCTTTGGTAGTGGTGCAGTGGTTTCTGCTATCGCTAAATCCAATTACTTTGTTAAAGCAACCCGCGCATTGGAAAAGCTTACTCAAGCCACCAAGTTAAAACGCTTAAATTACACTCGCTCGGGTACAACTGAAAAAGTACAATTAGACCGGATCTCAAAGGTCGAAACCGACATTGACGACGTTAAAAGAATTGAGTCTGTCGCACCCGCCTCAGTTGCATTAAAAGTTAACCCAAGGACGCATGTTAAAATATTATTGGATGACTTTTTAAGTGATGCCCCAGAGCATGTAAAGAATAATTACCGGGTTGCATTACGAGATGGAAAGCCGTATATAACAAGACGAAACCAAACTGTCAGTGACCAATTGCAGTATGTTGACGGCCAAATTGTTTTCGCTTCGAATAGAATTGATACACCTAATAAAGTCTTACAACGCTTAAAGGTTGACCACAAATCTCTCACTCCAGCGGCAAAACAAAAGCTTAAGACGCTAGAAGCACAAAGAAATCAAGCCATCGCCAAACGCGATGCCGCATTAAAGTCTGGTAATGCAGAGCACCTTAAAGCAGCATATAAAGATATGCGTGCAGCCAGTGAAGAGCTGGGTGAAGAAGCCGCCCGGATCTTCGTAGAACAAAATTACCCAGGAGCAACACCATTGAGGTCAAAGTTACTCACAGATGGTAAGCAAGGACAATTTGACCAATTATATCAAACCGAAGACGGCAGACTCCTAGTTATTGAAGCCAAAGGTGGTAGCGCAACTTGGGGGAGTCGAATGGCGGGAAAGCGTCGAGCTCAGCAGGGCTCAAGAGAGTACATGGACTCTATTTTCAAGAATTACGAAGATAAATTAAGAGAGTATCTAGATAGCCCAAATTTTGGCTCTGATAAATATGAAGTATTTACAAATCAAGTTGAACAACTTGAAGATATGATAGACGCTTATAAATCATCAAAGCTAACAGAAAGCATAGATTATATAGGTGTGCAACAAAGAGCTCGAGACAATGGACTTGTCGAAGTTATAGACATAACAGAGTTTGATATTATAAGGTAAGTTGGAGCGTTAAAATAAATGGTTAAAAATCACTATAGTTACGCAAAGCGAACGTACGACAGAGCGAATAAGCTATATGAGAAAAGTAATAGTATTTTTTTGGAAACACTTAAAAAAAATGGCTGTCATACGTTATCTACATTCGCGTCGTTAAATTTAGAGGAGATGTTCCCTCTTGAGGTTCTCGAAAATCCAGGCAGCAACAAAGCATGGCATTACATTGCAAGAGCCCTACAGCTGAAGCTTGCTATTTTCCAATTTAATGAAAACCCTGATAGCATATTCAAATTCGCCTACGATAACGAAGTAATTGAACTATCTGGGCAGCTATCCCCACAATATGCAAACATCTTTAATTGGCAAAAAGCGCTGTTCTGCGCCATTATCACTCGAAATCAGGCTGCGATTGATTACTTGATAACTGTAGATAACTCGGTTTTTAAATCAGCCAAATATTCAGATCAGCTCTTGCCTTTTGATTTTGCATATGTTGATTTGCTCAAGGCTATTTTTACACCTAGTGCAGATTTAAGCCAAGCGATAGAAAAAGCATTAATCGCCAGTGATCCAAATGACTGTAGTGAAGACGAAGTGTACCTTTATTCGAGTCGCTTAGAATGGCCAATAGTGTCTGTGATTCTTGGCATATTTACCGATGATAGTGGAGTGGAATACAATCAGGCAATAGAGAGTGCTAGCGTCCTGCATAATGAATACTATGACACCGATGACCGAAGGTACTCGTTAGACGGAGCTATTTCAATACCTCTCACTGCCATGGCTTCATTAGCAAAAGACATTAAAGGTTACGACTTGACTACAGAAAATGGCTATATACCTGATTGGTTGGTAAACCCTAACCCACCAAAATGATTAAGGTAAATTAAAAAAGAAGTCTAATTTGATCAACCACACACTTTAACAAGATGGACGTTACAAGGCTAGGTTCAATCACCTTCCTAGCCTACACTTCTCACCAAATTTCTTCTGCTGCTTTCATGTACATTTTTAATTAGAGAAACCACGGTTGTTAAACTTTAACTACTCTACTGAGATGGTATGCAGTGATAAGACAAAGCCATAAATAAAGGCCCAAGACATACCACAACCGTAGGTAAGGCCATCTTAAAAATACTTGAGAATCGCTCTGTGCTGCGCTTGCCGTTTTACGGCTTTTTACCCAAAGAAAAGTCGGTAAAGGCGACCCAGTTAAATACCTAAGAGACATCAACTGGCAAGACCTAGGAAAACAATCCGCCACGGAAGTTAAAAACATCGTCAAAGGCCTGCGCGATTCACTCGATGACATGTCTACAAGTTGGCACTACGACCTACTACTTCCAGACGCCGCCATCGAAGGCATGCAAGCCACGGTTAAACGCCTAGACGAGGTCACCCCAAAAATCGACCAGCATATGCAACAAGCCGCCCAAGAAATCGGACAGCGAGTTAATAAAGCACTGGATGAGTATCAGGGTCAATCACCAATTCGAGGTGTTACCGACAAGCCCACCAAAGCCAAGGCCGATGAATTGGAGCCGCCAAAAGGGAATGAGTTGCCGGGAGGGAAAGGGTTGCACCCTCTCAAAGCAGGCATGAAAGCATACAAGGTCCCCTGTTTTAAACCAAGTGATAACTTAAGGAAAAAACATAAGGGCGACTTACGTGCTTTAGAACATAATTACGCAAGGCAGCTTAAGTATCAAGAAAAAGGCTTAAATGATTTAACCATTGGTGAATACAGAGAAAACCGCGATCGATACAAAAATATGAAGCGTAAAGGGACTGGAACTGTTCAAGAAGGTTTTAGAAAAGACTTCGAAAAAGATTTAAAGAGATCTCTTAAAGACTTATACAGTAGAAAATTATCATATGCTGAAGCCGAAAAATTAGCCTTGCAAAGAGCAACAGAAATTATGGGCAATTTACATGCATTACATGACCCTGATATGGGCGCTGGCGGTTATGATAATGTTACTCGTCTGGGTGATAAAAGAGTTAATGAATCTATAGGTCCGCAGTGGGCCAAAGCACCTATAGGAAGTAAAAAAGGGGATAAAACACGCGTGGAATTAATGGATGAGCAAGTTGAAAAAGCATTTAAAGAATATGGCCCAGATGCTAAGTTGAACATTCGACTTGAGCGTTGCCCGTTGAACAAAAAGTAAAGTAGAGAACCTATGATAGAGACGAATGATGACGCATTAGAATATTTTCTAAGCAAATTTAGCCAACCAACAACAATCATACCTGCGACTACCGCTGATATAGAAGCGTATCGAGGGAAACTGCCTGACAAGCTACTTGAATACTGGCAAATACTCGGTTTCAGTGGCTTTGCCGATGGTTTATTTTGGTTGACAAACCCCGCGGATTATCAAGACATCCTTGACCGATTTTTAGAAGATACCCCGTTTGAGCAAAATGATATCTATTATGTTATAGCGCGTAACGCTTGGGGGGAACTTCAGATTTACGGCGAAACAACAGGTGAGTCCCTTGAAATAAGCCCACACCTAAATTGGATGCGAACAAAAAAAGGGAATGAGCAAGATATTAAAGCAGGTAACACTGAGCGGACAATAAAAAATTTTATAGCGTTTCAAGAAATTGAAGATCTTGATATTGAAAATAACCAAAGGAAGCCACTCTTTCCTGCGGCATTAAAAAAACAGGGCCCACTCAATGCCGATGAAGTGTACGGCTTTGCACCATTTTTATTTATGGGTGGCGAGAAAAAAGTCAAGAATATTGAAAAGTGCGATATTTTTGCCCATTTGAATTTAATTGCCGACATGGGTGATATGGAAATCATTGATATGGCTTCTATGGTACGTGGCGCTATTAAGCAGCATGAATAACGCTGTATTGTGACACTTGTTGTGATTCAATCAAATAGGACACGACGCTTTCGTGCCCCATACTGGAGGAATGTCTATTTGGGGTGGAGGCTATAAAAAGTAACAAGGAGCAAAAAGTGAATATAATTTGGGAAGAGTATGTAGATCCTCCTTTGCAAGATATCTCGAGCACTGAGATCTCAACAATAGAGGCCATTATAGGTTTTATACTACCTGCTGATTACAAATCTTTTATAGTTGACAAGCAGGGATTAGTACCATCTAAAGAAGTAATTGAATCAAATTACTTAGCGCCCACGCCGTTTGGACCGTTATTTCACGTTTTAGAAAATTGTTCCTCTGAACACATCCTATATAGTGCTCTGGAAAAATTTAATAAATGGAAAGATTTATATCCAAATATCTTTCCTATTGCTGATGCCGGAGGTGCAGGCAACTTTTTTGCCTATAATTTTAATATTGACCATTCAAATCCACCTATAATCTTCGTGAATGTGGAAGAAGATCCTGATTCACCAGAAGCTTTTATTTATGTTTCAAAAGATATAAATGAACTTCTCAATAATTTGAGAGCTTAGTAACCTAATCTGGATATATCCTCCATACGTGTTTCTAGGCTTACCCAAGGGTGTTGACTTGTTTTACACCCTTAGCTGTTTTGTGGACAGTGGCTAGGTGGCATAGTGCCGCACAGTACGATGTGTGCATCGCAGGGCAAAACTGCCGGAAAATTCTAGCCAAACTGTGGGTAAACTGAGTTGCTCAACCAGTCTGAGCACCAAAATGTCAATATTCAGAATCGACTAAATAGAGGTCTATAGGCAAGGTTATCTTAAAAAATACTGGAGAATCCCTCTCCGCTGCGCTTGCAGTTTTACGCAAGCTCGGTAAAGGCGACCCAGTTAAATACCTAAGAGACATCAACTGGCAAGACCTAGGAAAACAATCCGCCACGGAAGTTAAAAATATCGTCAAAGGCCTACGCGATTCACTTGATGATATGTCTACCAGCTGGCACTACGACCTACTACTCCCTGACGCCGCCATCGAAGGCATGCAAGCCACAGTAAAACGCCTAGACGAGGTCACCCCAAAAATCGACCAGCATATGCAACAAGCCGCCCAAGAAATCGGACAGCGAGTTAATAAAGCACTGGATGAATATCAAGGGGAGTTACCACAGGTTGGCGTTACCAATGTGCCGAAGAAATCTAAAGCGCCGGAGCTTTCAGCTCCAGAAGGAAACGATCTCAAAGGTGCCCCTGTTAACAAAGTTAATCCGCCATCACGTAAGACGCCTAGTGACTTTACGCAGCATAAATCATTAAATCATAGAAAAGGTGCTACTGGTGAGTACAATGCACACCAATTAATGTTGGAGAATGGCTATACACCACTAGGTAAAACCGATGGTAATTACAAGCCAGGTGAACAAGGTATTGACGGAATTTATTTACATCCAAACCCACCACCTGATTTTGTTATTACAGAAGCTAAATATAATACTTCCCCTTTGGGTATGACTGATGATGGTAAGCAGATGCATAATAATTGGGTCACGGATGAGCGATTAGAAAAAGCTGGGATTAGCGAGCAAGACCGCAGAAAAATCTTAAAAGGATTAAGAAGGAATGATGGCACTGTACAAAAACTTCTAATTAGGAACACATTAGATGATAGTTTGATTGTAACTGAGCTTGATAGTGTTGCCAAAAAAATTGTAAAGCCAATAACCCTTTAATGAGTTGAACATATGTTAAGAGATACAATAAAAGATAAAAATTACTTTGATGATAGAGTTGCTTTTAAGCGCGAGTGCATAGAGGAAGATATAGAGGACTTAAAAAACGATGGCTCATTGTCATTGAACTCAAAAATGCAAATTGCATTTGGGCTTGTTAGTGACTCTACGTATTTGCTCCATCAAAAGTACTCTCGTGGTGATAATCTAGCAGAATTTAAACCCTTATTGCTAGATACGCTAACTTATCGTCAATGGCAAAAGGATTATGCCGATGCTCTGCCTGAACATGAACAAGTTATGCGAATTGACTCGGAAGAGTTACATGAAGATGATATGAGAAGAACTATTATCTGGCTCAGTTTCGCTTACTGTTTAAATATGGGAAGAGATTACTACTTGCAAGCACTAACACTGATTGCTAATCAAGGACAAGACGCTTTACTTGATAAATTAGCTGTTGAATTAGGTGACACCAATCGCGAGGTCGCTACGGATACTCTATTCAAAAAGCGTTTCGGTAAACTATATAACGTTGTAGAAGGAAGTCCAGAACAGCGGCCATCTCTAGTTAAAGCTTACCTTGACGCTTGGTACAAGGCAGAAGGTAACCCCGATTATCATTTAATGGACAATGATGCTTATATTGGTTATTGGTGTTGGGGGGCTGCTTTAGTTGTTAAATTATTCAATATTGATGATAGCAGCTTTATTGACCACCCATACTACCCCAAAGACCTCGTACATTGGCAAGATAATCAGTAGGAGATAAAGGTGCGCGATACACGGAGAAGTAACGATTATTTCGAAGCATTCTTAGTCGACATTGAAGTTGGCATTAAAGAAACACAGGAAGCCCTCAACGCAGGTAATTTTACCACACCTAGCAAGCGAGTTGATGTTGCCCAGCGTATATATCAGCTCGCGATTATGCGAGCGGTAGCGCACTACTCATATGGTGCTCACCTTGGGGATGTTAAGCGCTATACCGAAGCGATTTTGCCGTATCGCAAACAACTGACACACTACTGTGATAAGTTACCTGTAAATCATCAAATATACCGTCATGCTTTTGAAAGGTTGGGCGGGCAAATCGATGCTGTCGGCTCCCCTAATATCAATCGTTATATCTACACTTTGTGGTGGCTGGCACTTTTACAAGCCTGTGATGTCACTCCAGCTCATATTCAAGAAGTGCTCGATGTTATTGGCGAACGCGGCAAAGACACCTTACTTGATAATGTAGCCATTGCACTTGGTGATAACGATAGACCTATTTCGCCTACACTCTACTACCCTGAAATTTATCAAAACCTTTCACTCGCTTTTACAGTACCCAATGAACAAAAGCCTGATTTACTCAACCAATTTGCACAAAATTGGTACAGTAAGTTAGAGGGCTTGGCGGACTGGCATGATAATCACAATTGTGAATGCGAATTCGAGTACACGGATTATTATATTGGTTATTGGTGTTTTGAATTAGTTTTAGTCGCTAATGTTCTAGAAATACCAAGAGAATCCTTAGAAGATAGTATTTATGTTCCGGTTGATTTACTCAGATAAACCACCTCTACATAAAAATATTAATGGGGTCCTTTCAGATATGAGTATTGAGGCACAAAACACATTATTTACACTTAGTCCGAGTGAGTTAAATATACACCTACATAGGTGCAAATAATGAACAAGTTTTTTGACAATTTTTATAACTATAAAGGTTTTGGGCCGGCTATAAAGTCGATCCTACCAACCCCAGAGCAGCTACGATTCTACCAAGGCGTTTTACCTGACAACCTGCTTGAGTATTGGGAGAAGTACGGCTTTTGTGGTTGGGGAGATGGGCGTCTGTGGATAGTCAACCCAGCAGACTATCAAGATCTTTTGACTGAATGGTTGAAAGGAACTCAGTTCGAAATAATGCAAAATGAAGGCATCGATATTTTTTCTGTCATTGCGATAGATGCGTTTGGTAAGATGTGCATTTGGGGCAAAAACTCTGGTTACAGCTTAAAAATAACAAGTAACTATGGAATGATTTTTCCAATGTTTAATAATGAGTTTTATACTCAAAATGGAGCATCTAAATCACTAGATCTATTTTTTGCTACTCAAAGCCAAAAAGCTGAAATTGATCTAAAAGATCACAATGAACAGCCTCTTTTTGAGCGTGCTGTCGAAAAGCTAGGTCCTCTTGAAAATGGAGAGATCTATGGCTTTGCGCCTGCTCTTGCCCTTGGTGGCGAGCCTAAGCTTGAGAATCTCCAAAAGGTAAAAGCTACAGAACATTTGGCATTCCTAGCTGACCTTGGAGAGAAGCGTGTTATGGCCGATATCGTTACGCTATCTAACCAATTACCCCCGAATTCAGATAATAAGTGCACCACTCATGGTTAATCGGTGAGGAGAGATCAACTGCCTGTTGGTGGTACTCTGTAATCGCCAAAAAACAAGAGTAGTTACCATGAGTTACAAGCAGTTGATCGA